>NZ_BAABLN010000002.1:0-150345 GCF_039544365.1 Kocuria gwangalliensis
CGTCCACTATGTGGTTGACAACCAATAACCCCACCCCCCCGCACTCATGTGTGGGGCCGGGGGTTTTGATAACAACATACTGGTCAACACACCAGACCAGAAAACAGGTTTCCCCCCACCCCACACACACGTTGGGGTACAGGGGTGGACAGGTTTTCGGTGGTTATAGCGTGGGGGAAACGCCCGGTCCCATCTCGAACCCGGAAGCTAAGACCCNGTACACAGTAAGGGGCACCAACCACGGTTGGCGCCCCTTACTGCATTTAACACCGGTTACCACGGTGGCATACACACGGGGGCTGACCCGGGAATCTCCGCCAGAGAAACCCGAGTCGGCCCTTTCCGCATTTAACGGGCGCTCTCTAGATACGGGCTATCAGCTTGTCCCGTTGCGCATGGGTCTCTCCTTAGATCCAGCCTTCTTTCCACGCCTTCTGGGCGGCCTCATGTCGGCCGCTGACGCCCAGCTTGGCGATGGCAGCGGAGACATAGTTCCTGACTGTGCCCGGGGCCAGGTGGAGCGCCTCAGCGGTTTGCGCAAGGGTGTCGTGTTCCGTGGTCGCACGGAGTACGTCGAGCTCCCGTCCGGTGAGCGGGCAGTCCGTGCCGATGAGTGCGCTGGCGGCAATTTCCGGGTCCACATAGCGTGCACCGCTGACCACAGCGAGGATGACTTCAGCCAGTTTCTCCGAAGGGGTCGATTTGGGTACGAAGCCCTTGACGCCGGCTGCCAGGGCACGCCGGAGGACTCCTGGGCGAGCGTGGCGAGTCACCATGACTATGTGGGTGTCGATTTCCCGGAGGATGTTTGAGGCCGTTTCCACACCATCGGTGGGTCTCCAAACCCAGCGAGGGCCTCACCCCGAGACGGGATGAGGCCCTCGCTTTTCTCACGTTGGTCGTCAGTTCCTGTCGTTGATTCCGGGCACCACAGCGCCGGTCGGCAAAGCCTTATCTGCATATCCGCGGTACACAGGTTCCCAGTCCAGGGGCGTGGTCATCGTGTCACCGGTGAGTACACTCTGCATGGCGTGTAGGCACACGTGCCACCCGGCGGCATTACGGGCCGCGGTGTTCTCCGCCTCAAGAAACTCTATGAACGTGAGTTTGCTGCCCTCCCCGCTCGGCTCGACGGAAATATCGATTTCGGAGTCTCCCCAGGTGAACGACCAATGGCGTTCCGGTTCCCAATTCGTCACCGTACCGGTGCTGGACTCCATGTGCGGGTCACCGGTGAATACGATGCCGCCGCCCTGATGCGCATTGAGTTGCACTCTGGAGGGGAACCAACGACTCATGGCGGGTGCTGTGGCCACGGTCGTCCACAGCTGGGACGGAGCCACCAGATACTCGCGTTCGAAAATAATCGTCGGGCGGTCGTCGATCACCTCGTAGGTACCGTCAAGATTTTGCGCTTCGCTGTTCATCACGGTTCGGACTCCTCGGGCTGGGGGCCTCGTGCTCGGCGCGGACGAGCGCGCCATGATGCACCCATTCAATCCGGCGGTGCGTCTTCCCACAACCACCGAGGGGATTAATGGACGACGGCGCCGCACGAGCATTGCCCGTGCGGCGCCGTCGTCGATCGGAGAGCTCACGGATCCCTCAGGCCGAAACGGGAGAGTCCTCCGGGGCCTTCAGGTCGTGACGGCGGTTCTTGAGGATGCGATCCATGATGGTCGCGATGGCGCCGTCACCGGTGACGTTGCACGCGGTGCCGAACGAGTCGATCGCGATGTACGTGGCGATCATGAGGCCCACGGCCGTCTCGTCGAACCCGAGCGCGGACTGCAGAATGCCCACCGCGGCCATGATGGCACCGCCGGGCACACCGGGAGCGGCCACCATGGTGATGCCCAGAAGGAAAATGAAGCCCACGTACTGCCACGAGTTGATGGGCGTGCCCGTGATCGTCATGATCGCCAACGAGAACAGGACGATTTTCATGGTTGAACCGGATAGATGGATCGTGGCACACAGGGGAATGGTGAACCCGGCCACGCGATCGTCCACACCGTTACGAGCCGCGCACTTGAGCGTCACCGGAATGGTCGCGGCGGAGGAGGACGTACCGAGTGCGGTGGCGTACGCCGGGAGCATGTTCTTGAGCAGCACGAACGGATTGCGTTTGGCAATGATTCCGGCCACCACGTACTGAATGATCAGGATGACCACGGTCATGATGAACGCCAGGACCACGATGCGGATGAACGTGGAAATGATGGTGGTGATCTGGCCGTTCATGGTGATGCTCATGAACATGCCAAAGATGTAAATGGGCAGCAGCGGGATAATGATTTTTTCCACGATCATCATGATGATGATGCGCAGCTCGTCGAACCCCTTGTGCAGCGAGTTGCCCTTGACCATGGTGATCCCGACACCCAGGCAGAAGGAGAGCACCAGGGCGGTCATCACGTCGAAGACCGGAGGCATGGTGATCTCGAAGAACCCGGACAGCGCATGATCTTCGGGGTTTTCCAGGGAACCGACTGAGCCCCGATCACCCAACAACCACGGGTAGCTGGCCTTGGCCACCAAAAACGTCAGGAGGCCGGCAAAGACAGTGGATCCGTAGGCGATTCCCGCGGTCACGGCCAGCCACTTGCCCGCGCCGCGCCCGAGGTCCGCAATGGCCGGGGTCACCAGCGCCACGATCAGTACGGGAATCAGGAATCCCAGGAACTGGCTGAAAATGCCATTGAAGGTGAGGAACAATCGCGCGACACCCTCTGGGAAGAACATCCCACAGACGATGCCCAGCACAATGGCCACCAGTACCCGCAGCAGCAGGTTTTTGGACAGAGAACGAAGACTCATGATTCAAAATCTCTCGGAACAAGGAGGGGCAATGGGTTATCGACACGTTCTCACGATTGTGACCGTCTCGAAGTAGCTGGCACCGTCCGTTACACAGGGCGGTGACCAAGCTGACCCACGGTCGAGGGGGCGCCGACCGCGTCCCCTTTGTAGAATGCAATGAAGACTACCGCGACACATCCTGTCGCTTCCACGCGTTTGGGCCGCAGGCCCCACAAGGAGATCCCTTTGACCGATTCCGAACAGTACGGTTCCCGCGACAATTCCGAGCGTTCCGGCGGAGACCGGCGCCGCGCCTCGGGTGGGTCCGGTGGCTGGAACAACCGCGGGGGTCGCTCCTGGCAGGACCGCGGCGACTCCCGGGATCGTCGAGACGATCGCCATGGAGGGGGCCGCAGCGAGCGCGCTGAAGGCGCTCGCGGAGGAGACCGTCGCGAGGATCGCGGTCGGGAGAACGGGGGCGGCGAAGACCGCCGCGAACCCCGCCGGTGGGATGACCGCCCGCGTAATGATCGCTCGGACGGCCGTTCCGGTGACCGCAAGGGCCCTAGCCGTCAGTTCGACCGCTTCCAGGACCGCAAGGACGGCCACCGTTCGGAGCGCCGCAGCGGTGACTGGGAACGCAAGCGTGAGACCGGCAACCGCAGCCGCACCTGGGACGACCGTGGTGGTTCGCAAGATCGCCGCGAGGACCGCCGCGAGGACCGCCGGGACGACCGCGGCGCAGACCGCCGTGATGATCGTCGCCCCGTCGATGGTCGCCGTGATGATCGAGGTGGAGACCGCAGAGACTACCGCCGGGACGACCGCCGCAACGATCGTGGCGGCCGTTCAGACGGCCGTCCAGACGGTCGTAAGGATTTCCGCCGGGATGACCGTTCCGGCGGGCGCCGCGATGACCGACGTCGTGACGATCGGCGGCGGGACAACTTTGGTGGCAATGATCGCCGCAGGGATGCGGACCGCGAAGAGCGGATGACCCGTCGGGACCTCAATGACCTGGACAAACCGCGGTTCATCGAACCTGATATTGACGAGGACGTCACGGGTCGCGAGATCGACAAGCCCACGCGTCGTCAGCTGGAGGCACTCGAACCGCGCAATGCGGAGCGAGTGGCTCAGCACCTGGTCATGGCCGCGCGCTATTTGGAGGTCGATCCGGAGTTCGCGCTCGAACACGCCAATGCCGCGGTGCGCAAGGCCGGCCGCATTGCCGCGGTCCGCGAAGCCACGGGAGTGGCGGCCTACGCCGCCGAGGACTACGCGCTGGCACTGAAGGAATTGCGCACCCATCGCCGCATTTCCGGTTCGGAAGAACATCTGCCGCTGATGGTGGATTGCCAGCGGGCGCTGGGCAAGGTCGATAAAGCCCTCGAAGAGGCCCAATCGGCCGCGGCGGAGAAACTGGACGCCACCGGCAAGGTGGAACTGGCCATGGTTGTATCCGGGATCCACGCGGATGTCGGTAACAACCAGGCCGCACTGGAAGCCCTGCAGATCCCGCAGCTCGACAAGAACCGCGGCTTCTCCTACAGCCCGCGCCTGTTCCGTGCGTACGCGCAGGCCCTGCGCGGCGTGGGTCGCGACAAGGAATCGTTGAGTTGGGAACGCCAAGCCATCGTGGCCGAGGCCGCGCTCGGACTGGGCCAGTTCTCCGAACCGGAGATCGTGGACCTCGGTGACGACATCGATCTCGACGCCGCCAGGGAAACCGTCCGTGAGGCCGGAGAACGCCACAGCGAGAACGCCGCCGATTCCGCCGACTCGTCCGAAACCTCTGAATCACCGGAGACCACCGATGCAGCGGACGTCGACGGCGCCGGGGTCACTGACAACACTGGGGACGTCGACGGCGCCGGGGTCACTGACAACACTGGGGACGTCGACGGCGCCGGGGTCACCGACAGCGCCGACGGTCCCGAGAACGCACCCGAGACCGGTGATGATTTCGAGAACCATGACCGATGAGCCGCTGATCCGGCGCTTCGACGCGCTGTTGTGTGATCTGGACGGCGTGGTCTACGCGGGCCCCGATGCCATTGACGGCGGACCCGAATCGCTGAACCGCGCTGTGGAGATGGGCGTACCGGTGATGTACGTGACGAACAATGCGTCACGCCCACCGGCCGCCGTGGCGGAGCATATCTCGCAGCTGGGTGCACCCACTCGGGCGAGTTCCGTGGCCAGCTCCGCACAGGCGGCCGCGAAGCTGCTGGCCGATCGACTGCCCGAAAACTCCAGGGTGCTGATCACCGGTGCGCAAGCGCTCGCGGACGAAATCAGCGCCGTGGGTCTGACCCCGGTGTGGTCGCAGGCTGAGGATCCCGCCGCGGTGGTGCAGGGGTTCAACCCGCAACTGGGCTGGGAACAACTGGCCGAGGCGGCGTACACGTTGGCCGATGAATCCGTGCTGTGGTGTGCGACCAACACGGACCGCACGATCCCCAAGGAACGCGGCATTGCGCCGGGCAACGGCACGCTCGTGGCAGCGGTGGCGGCGGCCACCGGACGGGAGCCCATCGTGGCGGGTAAGCCGCAGGCTCCGGTGTTCCACGAAGCTGCGGAGCGGGCCAGGAGCCGGCGGCCCGTGGTGGTCGGCGACCGGCTCGACACGGATATTCGGGGGGCCCACGCCGCGGGCATGGCCAGTATCGAGGTGTTCACGGGTGTCGACACGCCGGAGACCGTGTTGCGCGCGTGCGATCGGGAACGTCCCACATACCTGCTGGGTAACCTGCGGGAGCTGTTCGCGGTCTATCCCGAACCCCAGGTGACCCACGAGGATCATGATGTGACCGCCACCTGCCGTGACGCGACAGCCGTGGCACGGGAGAACGCGGTGACGGTGCGAGCCTCCGAGAACAGCCTGGACGGTTGGCGCGCGGCGTGTGCCGCGTGGTGGGCCCTGCACCCCGAGGCGGAAGCGCCGACCGATCCCGACGTGACATGGGTGAGCGAATCATGAGTGACCAGCGCACGAACGCGGTCTGGAACGAGCGAGAACCGGATGCCGTGCCCGTCACCGGATTGGACCCGGTGGACCGGGTCCTCGCCCTTGAAGCCGCGGTGAGCGAGCTGCCCGTGAACGAACGAGCGGCGGCCTACCGACAGCTCCACGCGGAACTGGAATCGGTTCTCAATCAGCACCCCGGTTCCCTGCCCGCGGGGCTCACGGGCCAGTGAACCGGCGGTTGGACCAAGCCCTGGTCGCGCGGGGGCTCGCACGATCCCGGACGCTCGCGGCGTCGTGGATCCGGGACGGGCGCGTTAGCGTCAACGGTTCCCCGTGCACCAAGCCGTCCCTGAAGGTGGGTGACGAGGACCAGCTGGAGGTGGCGGCGTCGGCGGCGGAGGAGTACGTCAGCCGGGCCGGGCACAAACTGGTGGGCGCCCTGAATACCTTCACCGAGATCGACCCGGCCGGACTGCGCTGCCTGGATGCCGGCGCATCCACCGGTGGATTCACGGACGTGTTGCTGCGCCGCGGTGCCCGCGAAGTGGTCGCGGTCGATGTGGGACACGATCAGCTGGTGCCCGAACTGCGCGGTGACGAGCGCGTGCGCGTGTTCGAAGGTCTCAACGTTCGATATCTGACCACGGACCAGATTGGCGGTCCCGCCGATCTGACCGTGTGCGACCTGTCGTTCATCTCGTTGACACTGGTCACGGATGCCCTCGGCCGGGCCACGAAGGACGGGGGAGACGTCTTGTTCATGGTCAAACCCCAATTCGAGGTGGGGATCCACAACATCTCCCGCACCGGTGTGGTGACCTCCGAACGGGAACGACGCCGCGCCGTGGACGGCGTGATTTCCGCCGCCGGCCGGGCCGGCCTGGAGGTCAAGGGGCGGGTGGAAAGTCCCCTGCCGGGTCAAGACGGTAACGTGGAGTTCTTCGTCTGGTGCCGTAAACGAGGCATCGTTCAGGGAGTCTGAATGCTCGCGTAGGCTTAGCAGAGTTCTTGGACCGCAGCCCGAACCACAGGAGGATGACCCGAGCACGTGAGCCGGAAAATCTTGGTCATGACACACACGGGCAGGCGTGACGCCAAAGACGCCGCTCGTCAGTCCTGTGCGCAATTGCATGAGGCCGGACTGATTCCTGTGCTGTCGCGCCGAGACCTGGAAGCGCTTCGGGCGGACGGCCAGACCATGGCACCCGTGGAGATCGTCGAAGAAGACGTGGCCCTGCGCGACATCGAACTGGTCATGGTCCTGGGTGGTGACGGCTCGATCCTGCGCGCCGCGGAAGTCGTCCGCGGCGTGGACACCCCGCTGTTGGGCGTCAATCTGGGGCACGTGGGGTTCTTGGCCGAATCGGAACGCTCCGGGCTCACGGAGACCGTGGAAGCAATTGTCGATGGGCGTTACACCGTGGAACGTCGTATGGCGTTGGACGTGACCGTGTGGGAGAACCAGAAGAGAGTTCTGCACACCTGGGCCCTCAACGAGGCCTCCGTCGAAAAGGGCAACCGCGAGAAGATGGTGGAAGTGGTCATCGAGGTGGACCGCCGTCCGCTGTCCACCTTCGGTTGTGACGGTGTGGTCATGGCGACCCCCACGGGTTCCACCGCGTACGCCTTCTCCGCCGGCGGGCCCGTGGTGTGGCCCGAGGTCGAGGCGCTGCTCTTGGTGCCGCTGTCGGCACACGCGCTGTTCTCACGCCCCTTGGTCATCTCACCGCGCTCCATGATGGCGGTGGAAGTGCTCACCCGCACCGATGCCCGCGGTGTGTTGTGGTGCGATGGCCGACGCACCGCCGACCTACCACCGGGTTGCCGCATTGAAGTGCGCCGCTCCGACAAGCCCGTGAATTTGGCGCGCATGCACGCGACCCCGTTCTCGGAACGACTGGTCAAGAAGTTCGAACTGCCCACTGCGGGCTGGCGCGGCCCGCTCCCCAGTCACCAACAGGAGGCCAAGACCAGCGCGCTTCCCATGGTTCAGCCCAAGCACAACGTGATTTCCGAAGCCAATGGTTTTCCCAAGTTGAGCGTGGGGCGCGAAATCCCGTACGACCCCAGGTCCCCCCAAGACGGCAATACGGCGGATCAGGTCCTCGACCCGTCCCCGGAGCAATCCTCGTCAGGTGAAACCCCGAGCCGATGATCGAAGAAATCCATATTCACGACCTGGGTGTCATCACGGATGCCGTGCTGCCCCTGGGACCCGGACTGTCCATCCTGTCGGGTGAGACCGGCGCCGGCAAGACCATGGTCGTCACCGCCCTCGGCATGCTTTTGGGCAACCGCGCGGATGCCGGTGCCGTGCGATCCGGAAGCGGTAAGGCACTGGCGGAGGCAACCGTCATGGTGCCCGCTACGCACGGGGCGGTAGACCTCGTGGAAGAGGCGGGCGGCGTCGTCGACGTCGAGACCGTGAACGGCCGGGATGAGGCGCAGATCCTGCTGTCCCGCACCGTCTCCGCCGAGGGCCGCAGTCGCGCGCACGTGGGGGGCCGGTCGGCTCCCGTGGGCACCCTGGGTGCCGTGGGGGAGACCCTCGTGGCCGTGCACGGACAGTCGGACCAGTTGCGACTGAAGTCCTCGGTGGCCCAGCGCAAGGCCCTGGACGAGTACGCGGGGGCGGCGCTCGCCAAGGAATTGACCGCCTACCGTGCGAAACTCGCTCGCTACAGGACCATTGTGGCGACCCTGCGTGAGATCAAGGAGAACATGCGCGAGCGGGCCCTGGAGGCTCAGAGCCTGACCACCGCGCTCGAGGAAATCGACGCGGTGGAGCCGATCTCCGGGGAAGACCTCCAGCTGGACGCCGAAAGCGAGAAGCTCACCAACCTCGAGGCCCTGCGGTCCGCCGCCTTGACCGCGCAGGCCGCGCTCAGCGGAACGGACACGGACGACGAACCCACCGCCAACGCCGTGGCGTTGCTGTCACTGGCGCAGCAAGCCCTGGACCACGAGTCCGATGCGGACGCGGACCTGGCCGAGCTGGCCACGCGCGTCCGGGAACTCACGGTGGTCGCCGCCGACGTCGCCGCGGACCTGTCCGGGTACGCGAGCGGTCTCGACGAGGACGGGCCGGCCCGTCTTGCGCAGGTGGAACAGCGCCGCAACGCACTGCGGAGCCTCACACGCAAGTACGGAACCACGATCGACGAAGTCATCGAATGGGCCGACACCGCGCGCGGCCGGCTCTCCGATCTGGTGGACGACCCGCAGCGCGACGAGGAACTGCGCAGCGAGGCTCACGCGCTGCACCAGGAACTGCTGGAGCGCTCGCAGACCATGCTGGGGATCCGCCGGAAGACGGCCGAGAAGCTTTCCCGGGCCGTGAGCAAGGAACTCACGGCCCTGGCCATGCCGAACGCCTCGCTGGTGGTCTCGGTGGAACCGATTGACCAGTTCACCGAGCACGGGCGCGATGAGATCGAATTCAGGCTGGCCCCCCACCCTGATGCCAAACCTCGCCCCCTGGGCAAGGGCGCCTCCGGTGGTGAGCTCTCCCGCATCATGCTGTCGCTGGAGGTGGTGCTCTCCGAGGTGGACCCGGTACCGACCTTTGTTTTCGACGAGGTGGACTCCGGCGTGGGCGGAAAGGCGGCCGTGGAGATCGGTCGGCGCCTCAAGATGCTGGCCAAGAATGTCCAGGTGCTCGTGGTGACCCACCTACCGCAGGTTGCGGCCTTCGCCGACCACCACGTGCTGGTGACCAAGTCTTCGGATTCCACGGTGTCGGACGTGAGAGTGCTCACGGACGAGGAACGCGTGGTGGAACTGGCGCGCATGCTCGCGGGCCACGAAAACTCTGAAGCCGCGCGGGAGCACGCCCGCGAGCTCCTACGGGATGCAACCGCATGACACAACTGCCCCTCAACTCAACGCAACTGGAATGGTATGCTGAAATTCCGTGGTGAACGCTCAGAACGCCGCCCGCGAGGCAGGCACGCAGAACAACGGCAAAGTGACCCGACAGATCTTCGTCATGGGTGGTGTAGCTTCCTCTCTCGGCAAGGGCCTGACGGCCTCGTCCCTGGGAATGTTGCTCCGCTCACGCGGACTGTCCGTGACCATGCAGAAGCTGGATCCGTACCTCAACGTGGATCCCGGGACCATGAACCCGTTCCAGCACGGTGAGGTCTTCGTCACGGAGGACGGCGCGGAAACCGACCTGGACATCGGTCACTATGAGCGCTTCCTCGACGAGAAATTGGATGCCTCCGCGAACGTGACCACCGGGCAGGTGTACTCCACGGTGATCGCCAAGGAACGCCGCGGCGAGTACCTGGGTGACACGGTTCAGGTCATCCCGCACATCACGGACGAGATCAAACGCCGGATGCGCCGCCGCGCCGAAGATGAGGACGCGCCGGACATCATCATCACCGAGATCGGTGGCACGGTGGGTGACATCGAGTCCCAGCCGTTCATCGAGGCCGCACGGCAGGTACGTCAGGACGTGGGCCGCAACAACGTGTTCTACCTGCACGTGTCCTTGATCCCGTTCATCGGCCCGTCCGGCGAGCTCAAGACCAAACCGACCCAGCACTCCGTGGCCACACTGCGTGGTCTGGGTATCCAGCCGGACGCGTTGGTCCTGCGCTGTGACCGAGATGTTCCGGACGGCATGCTCCGCAAGGTCGGTGGGGCCTGCGACGTGGACCTGGACGCCGTGATCTCGTGTGCCGATGCGCCCAGCATTTACGACATCCCCACGACACTGCACAATCAGGGCCTGGACACCTACATCCTTGACTACCTGCGGTTGTCCTACGAGGACGCCGATCTGACCCAGTGGTCGCACCTGCTCGAGGCCGTGCACCAGCCCGAACACCACGTGAACGTGGCGCTCGTGGGCAAGTACATCGATCTTCCGGACGCCTACCTCTCGGTGTCCGAGGCGCTGCGCGCCGGTGGCTTCGCCAATGACTCCCGCGTGCACATCAAATGGGTTGCCTCCGACCTGTGTGACACCCCCGAGGGCGCACAGCGCGAACTCGGCGACGTGGACGCGATCTGTGTTCCCGGTGGCTTTGGCATCCGCGGACTGGAAGGCAAGCTGGGTGCCCTCAAGTGGGCCCGTGAGAACCGGGTTCCCGTGCTGGGCCTGTGCCTGGGTCTGCAGTGCATGGTCATGGAATTCGCCCGCAACGTGGTGGGCCTGCCCAACGCGTCCTCGACCGAGTTCGATCCCGAGACCGACACCCCGGTGATCGCCACCATGGAGGAGCAGAAGCAGTTCGTGGAGGGCGCCGGCGATCTGGGCGGCACCATGCGCCTGGGCTCCTACCCGGCACAACTCGCCGAGGGTTCCGTGGTCGCCGAGACCTACGGCAGCCTGGAAGTTTCCGAGCGTCACCGCCACCGTTACGAGGTCAACAACGCCTACCGGGATGCGCTGACCCAGGGTGGCCTGCTGATGTCAGGAACGTCCCCGGACGGTCAGCTAGTGGAGTTCGTGGAACTGCCCCGTAGCGAGCACCCGTACTACGTGGCCACCCAGGCTCACCCGGAGTACGGCTCCCGTCCGACCCGCCCGCACCCGCTGTTCGACGGCCTCATCAAGGCGGCACTGTCCCGCCGCGAGGCACTGGGCAGCAAGTAACGGCATCGGACAGTACGTCACCGAGCAACCGGAGGTTCGCATGGAACTCTCGCGCGTGAGCCGAGCAGGGCTGAAAGACACGATGGATCCCCACACGGTGGTGGCATCGGACACCGTGTACGAGGGATTCATCTGGGACGTTCAGCGCGACGAGTTCCGCATGGGTGATGAAGACTCGACCCTGAAACGAGACTTCATCACCCACCCCGGGGCGGTGTCCATCGTTGCCCTGGATGAGCAGGACCGAGTTCTGCTCATCAACCAGTACCGCCATCCCGTGGGCATGCGCATGTGGGAAATCCCGGCCGGTCTGCTCGACGTGGACGGCGAACCGCCGCACACCGCCGCTCAGCGGGAATTGGCCGAGGAAGCGGACATGACCGCTGACGACTGGCACGTGCTCGTGGACTTCCACAACTCGCCCGGTTCATCCTCAGAGGCCAATCGCATTTTCCTGGCGCGTGGCCTGCACGAGGTTCCGGAGGCAGACCGTCACGAGCGCGACGGTGAAGAGGCGGAGATCATCGTTCGCTTTGCCGACCTCGACGACGCCGTGGCCGCCGCTCTCTCCGGCCAGATCAATTCGCCCGCCGCGGTCCTGGGCATTCTGGCCGCGCACGCCGCACGAGCACAGGACTGGACGTCATTGCGCCCGGTGGACAGCCCGTGGCCGGGTCACCCGAACTTCCGGTGACCGACTCGTCCGTTCCTCCGGATCTGGAACGCGCCGTTCACCGGTACCTCGATCACCTGACCGTGGAGCGGGGCTTGGCCGCGAATACGCTGGCGGCTTACCGCCGGGACCTCACCCGCTATGTGGAGTTCCTGACCGGTGCCACCGCCGTTTCCAAAGGTGGTTCGGTGTCCGTACCGTCCGAGATCTCGACCGAGCACGTCCGCGCCTTCGTGCGGTTGCTCCACGAGGGTTCACCGGAGCATCCCGCGCTGAGCACCCGGAGCACCGCCCGCGTCCTGGCGGCCGTCCGTGGAGCACATGCCTTCTGGGTCGCGGAGGGACTGTGCCCGGTGGACGTCGCCTCTCGCGTCAGTCCGCCGACGCCGCCGCAGCGCCTCCCCAAGGCCATCGCCCTGGACAGCGTGGAAAAGATTCTCTCGGCTCCGGACCCGGAGTCTCCGGCGGGGCTACGGGCGCGAGCTTTCCTGGAGCTGTTGTACGCGACGGGCGCGCGCATCTCTGAGGCGGTCGCATTGGACGTGGACGATCTGGCCGGGCTCCAGGACTCCGAGCTGTCTTTCGTGCGGCTACTCGGCAAGGGCAATAAACAACGCATGGTTCCGGTGGGTTCGTATGCGAAGAAGGCCCTGGATCAGTACCTGGTGCGCGGGCGACCGGAATTGTCCCGGCATGGGAAGGGAACACCCGCAGTATTTCTCAACGCCAGGGGTGGCCGGATTTCCCGCCAAACGGCGTGGACCATGGTCAAGGACGCCGCCGAACTCGCTCAACTGGGCGAGGACGTCACCCCGCACACCCTGCGGCACTCATTCGCGACCCACTTACTGGAGGGCGGGGCGGATCTACGAGTGGTCCAAGAACTCTTGGGCCACGCATCCCTGGCCACCACCCAGATCTACACCAAGGTCTCCGTGGAATCTCTACGCGAGGTCTACGCGACGGCGCACCCTCGAGCTCAATGATGTGTCCGGCCGAATGCGTCCGGTGTCACTTGGAGATTTGCACCGAAATTTAAACCTAATGTCGAGTTCCTGACGCCACGCCCGGACTACCCTGGGAGCATGCCGCGTAAACAGATGTCTCGAACGGTCCTCTTCTCCGCACCCCTGGCGTTGGTGTTCTCCATGCTGGGAACCGCTCCCGCCATGGCCGGGGCCGGTATCGACAACGAGTACCGTTCGCTGGGGGGCGCCAGCGGTTGGCTGGGCAAAGCCACGTCCTCCGAACGCTGCGGTCTTCGCGACGCCGGCTGCTACCGGCAGTACCAGGGCGGCACCATCCACTGGTCACCCAGCACAGGTGCCCGCGCGCAGCGCGGCGGCATCCTGCAGCGCTGGCGGGTCGAAGGATCCGAGCACGGCAATCTGGGATACCCCAAGGTGCGTGAAACCTGCAGCGGCAACTCGTGCGTGGTCCACTATCAGCGCGGCACCATCCGGTGGACCAAGGGCAAGGGCACCACGGTCAGTCGAGACATCGATCGTGCCACCAGCTCGTCCGTGATTGTGAACAAGAAGCGGCCCTTGAACCCTCGGGCCTACGCTCCCGGACCCCTGTGGAACGTGGGCGGTGGGGTGCAGCTGCGCAGTGACGCTGCCGCCGCCTATCAGCGGATGAGCCAGGCTGCGGCCAACCAGGGTGTAACCCTGGTGCCGGTCAGCGGTTACCGCTCCTACTCGATCCAGAACAGCCTGTACTGGAACTACGTGGCCATGTACGGACAGGCCACCGCGGACACTATTTCCGCGCGCCCCGGATACTCGGAGCACCAGACCGGTCTGGCCATTGACGTGGGGGCACCCGGGGGAGTGTGCGGACTGCAGGCCTGCTTCGGTAACACACCCCAGGGTCGCTGGGTTGCCGCTAACGGCCACAAATACGGCTTTGTGGTGAGGTATCCCAACGGATACACCGGAACCCACGGCTACGCCTACGAACCCTGGCACCTGCGCTACGTGGGAACGCCCACGTCCAACAGCGTGAAAAACAATGGTTACAGCACTCTGGAGAGCTACCTGGGTCTACCCCACGCGCCGCGTTACTGATTATTCGGCCGCCTCACGACTGCGGGTAGCGTGAACCTCCGTAGTCATGTCAGTCACTCGAACCTCGTTCGACAGCGGATCGGAGGAACAGACTCTTGTGGATCGATTCTTGGGATGCCATTGGCCGAGTGCTCCTGGTCGGAGCAGCCTCATACGGCACCCTCGTTCTCATTCTTAGAGCCACTGGGAAGCGCACACTCAGCCAACTCAACGCATTTGACTTCATAGTCACAGTAGCCCTGGGCTCGACCCTGGCCACCATTCTCCTGAGTTCTTCCGTTTCGTGGCTAGAAGGCCTGACGGCGCTGATCCTACTGGCCGGATTGCAGTTCGTTGTTGCCTGGAGTTCTTCGAGGTTGCCGTCGCTGCGAAACCTGTTGACGACTCAGCCCGCGTTGCTGCTGGCAGACGGGCAATTCCTCCCGGACTCCATGAAAGAACATCGGCTCGCGGAATCTGAAGTTCGGCAGGCCGTGCGCATGCAGGGGATTGGTGACCTGAACGATGTCAGGGCGGTAATTCTAGAAACGAACGGTACTTTCAGCGTGATCTCCTCAAGCCAGTACGGTAACGGGTCTGCGTTGGAAGACGTCCGCCACGCGGGGCGACGATGAGGAGCGTTCGAGCCGCCCCTGCGGAAGGAAGCCAGGCCGAGGAGATGGCCGCGGCAGAAGTTCTGGCGGCAAAACTTGACAGACCCATGGGCATTTTGGGCGTGATCTTCCTTTTCGTTGTACTCGGCCAGCTTCTCGTTCAGGATCCAGGCTGGACCAGGACCCTAAACGTTGTGGGGTGGGTATTCTGGGTGATCTTCGTGGCCGAGTTCCTGCTTCGCGCCTATATCGCAGAATTCCAAGCGGCGTTCTGGAAACGAAACTGGTGGCAGGTCATTTTCCTGCTCATTCCCTTCCTACGTTTCTTTCGGGCTTTGCAGACACTGCGATTGTTGCGCCTCACGCGCGTGGCTCGCGTGGGAGGGATCGTGTCCGCGAGTGTGCGGGGATCGCGTTCCGCAGGAAAGCTGCTATCCAACAGAATCGGTTGGGTCGCTGCTGTCACGGCAGTCGTGGTTCTGGCTTCCAGCCAGTTGTTGTATGCGGTGGGGTCTCACACTGATTATTCGAAGGCCCTGTATGAGGCAGCACTCACGACGATCACGGGCAGTGGATTGACCACGAGCGACGGCTTCTCCCAGATCTTGCACGTGCTGCTTGCCATGTATTCAGTGGCCGTATTTGCAACCCTTGCGGGTTCGCTGGGGGCCTATTTCCTGCGCGACCAGCCCGTGGGGCACTCGTCAGAGGACGCGGAATCCCGTCTAGCACCTGGTGGCAATTAGGGGACATGCGCGGTTATGCGTTGAGCCCGGCAAGAAGTAAGACTACTGTCGAAATGGAATTGTCACGCATGTTCGAGAGAACGAGGAGATCGTAATGATGCACAAGCGGCGCGCAGCAGCCGTCGGAATCGCGGGTTTGGTTCTTGCGAGTTCTCTCGCGGCGTGTACTCCTGAAACCGATGTCACCGAAGCGGATCAATCGAACATTCCCACCGAAGAGCTGGTGGGCGAGAGCATGACCATTACTCACGAGATCCAGCATGTTCTCCCGGACGGAGTGTTCACGGTGGGGGAGGAAGACACTATCGTGATGACCGACGAGTTGCCGGAAGAGCTCAATCCCGGTGACGAGATCGAGATTACCGGCACCGTGGAAAAAATGGACGTCTACCAGGCAGACGACCTTGATGCCCTGCGGACCGCCACGGACGAGGAAACCGCCACTTACCTCATTGACCGTGGGGAAGAACTGGTGCTCACAAGTGCGGCGCTGAAACCCGTGGATTAGCCGCCGGTGGCTAGCGGGCCAGTGAATTGACGACACCGACTAGGCCGCGACACAGAAACGTCCCCGGGACTCACGGTCATGGCGTGAATCCCGGGGACTTCTGTGTACCTGGGCGCGGGTGGGCGCTTAGTCCAGGTGACGCTCTTCCGGTCCGTCGTACTCGGACAGCGGTCGGATCAGCGAGTTGGCTGCGCGCTGTTCCATGATGTGTGCGGTCCAGCCGGTGATGCGGGCGCACACGAAGATGGGCGTGAACGTGGGAATGTCGAAGCCCATGAGCCAGTACGTGGGACCGGCGGGGTAGTCCAGGTTGGGCTTGATGGACTTGGCTTCGTCCATGGACTTGGCCAGACCGTTGTACAGACCCAGGATTTCCGGGCGATCGTAGTACTCGAGCATGCGGAACAGTGCGTCCTGCATGGTCGGTACGCGCGAGTCACCGTGCTTGTACACGCGGTGACCGAAGCCCATGACCTTCTTCTTCTCGGCCAGCGCCTTGTCCATCCATTCCTTGGAGCGCTTCTCGGCCTCTTCGGAGGACTCATCCTTGCGGATGCCCAGTTCCTCGAAGGTGTGCATGACGGCCTCGTTCGCGCCACCGTGCAACGGGCCCTTGAGGGCGCCGATGGCTCCGACCACGGCCGAGTGCAGGTCTGCCAGGGTCGAGGTGATCACGCGGCCGGTGAAGGTCGAGGCGTTGAAGGAGTGCTCGGAGTACAAAATGATGGACACGCGGAAAGCGTCCACGACCTCGGGGGCGGCTTCTTCGCCGAAAGCCATCCAGAGGAAGTTCTCCGAGTAGTCCAAATCATCGCGAGGTTCGATGAGCTCCTCGCCACGGCGGCGTCGCTGGTCGTAGCAGACCACGGCGGGCATCACGGCGAACAGTTCCTGCGCCTTGCGCAACTCGGCCTCGGGAGAGGAATCTTCGGCCTCCGGGTGCTGAGCTCCGATCACGGACGCCGCGGTGCGGCACACGTCCATGGGGTGGCAGTCGGTGGGTAGAACGTCGATGATCTTCTTCAGCTCCGGGGTCAGCGCACGGTTGGCGCGTTCGCGCTTCTTGAAGTCCGCGAGTTCGTCCTCGGTGGGCAGCTCGCCGGTCCACAGCAGCAGCGCGACCTGCTCGGGGGAGCACTTGGCGGCCAGTTCCTGGACGGGGTACCCCCGGTACAGCAGAGAGTTGGTCTCGGCGTTGACCTTGGAGACGGCGGTGGTGTCCGCGACGACGCCGGCAAGACCCTTGCGAATCTCGGTTTCGGTCATGGTGACCTCCTTGTTCGTGTGTGGTCGATCACTTGAAAGCCTACGACGCCGCTGGGCAGCGGCGTCGTAGGCGGATGATTAGTTACCGGGCGTGCCCGGAACCTCGAAGTTGAAAACTCCGGAGTCGAACTGGTTGTACCCGTTGTAGTCCACGAGTTCGTACAGCCGCTTGCGGGTGAGCATGTTCTCCACCTCGGCCTGCTGGGTGCCGTCCTCGCGGATGGCGGTCAGCAGCCGTTCGATGGCACCCAGTGCCTGACGCTGCAGGGACACCGGATAGATGATCATCGAGACGCCCGCGTCCTGCAGTTCCTGTTTGGAGAACAGGTCCGACTTACCGAACTCGGTCATGTTGGCCAGGATGGGAACGTCCAGGGCCTCGGCCATGCGCTCGAACTCGGACAGGTCGGCCATGGCCTCCGGGAAGATGACGTCCGCACCGGCGTCGGCGAGTGCCTTGGCACGGTCGATCGCGGCGTCCAAACCGTCCACACCGCGAATGTCGGTGCGGGCCATGATCACAAAGTTGTCGTCGCGGCGGGACTCCACGGCGGCCTTGATGCGCTTGGTAGCCGTGGCGGTGTCCACCACGTTTTTGCCGTCCAGGTGACCGCACCGCTTGGGATTGAACTGGTCCTCGATGTGGCAACCGGCCAGGCCAGCGTCCTCGAGTTCCTGAACGGTGCGGGCCACGTTCATGGGCTCACCGAAACCGGTGTCCGCATCGACCAGCGCGGGTAGGTCCGTTGAGCGGGCGATCTGGGCGGCGCGGGTGGCCACCTCGGTGAGGGTGGTCAGGCCGATATCGGGTAGGCCCAACTCGTTGGCCAGAACGCCACCGGAGATGTACACGCCCTCGAAGCCCTGTTCCTGGATGAGCTTGGTGGACAGCGGGGTGAACGCACCGGGGAACTGGGCGACCTGCGGGTCCGTCAGGGCCTTGCGGAACGCCACGCGCTTGTCGGCGGGGGTAACTTTTGAATACAGCATGATTTAGAAGATTCCCTTCTGAGCTTTCTCCAGCTCCACGGCCGCCACAATGTTCAGCTGACCCAGCTCACCGGCTCCGAGCTCGGGCAGGCGCTGCACGGCGTCCAGGAAGCGCTCGATCTCCTCCGGCGCCACGAGGCCCTCGGCCAGGGTGCGGAACTTGTTGATGTACTGTTCGCGGGCGAACGGGCGGGCACCCAACGGGTGGGCGTCGGCAACGGCGATTTGGTCCGTGATCACGGTGCCGTCGGTGAGGGTGATCTCCACGGAACCGCCAAAGGCCTTCTCGGAGATGTCCAGGGAGTGGTAGCGGCGGGTCCACTCGGGGTCCTCTTCGGTGGTGACCTTGTTCCACAGGGCCACGGTGTCCTCTCGGCCAGCGCGCTCCGGGGCGTAGGAATCCACGTGATGCCATGCACCGTCCTGCAGCGCCACCGTGAAGATATAGGGAATCGAGTGGTCCAGGGTCTCGCGGGAAGCCGTGGGATCGTACTTCTGGGGATCGTTGGCGCCGGAGCCGATCACGTAGTGGGTGTGGTGCGATGTCTTGATCAGGATGGACTGCACGTTGTTGGGGTCCGCGACCTCGGGGTGGTCGTTGTGCAGCTTGCGTGCCAGGTCGATCCAGGCCTGGGCCTGGTACTCGGCGGAGTGTTCCTTGGTGTAGGTGTCCAGGATGGCGCGCTTGGCTTCGCCCTGTTCCGGCAGCGGAACCTCGTAGGAGGCATCGGGGCCCGAGAGCAGCCACGCGATCACGCCGTCTTCGCCTTCGTAAATGGGCGTGGGGGAGGTCTGTCCGCGCATCGCGCGGTCCACGGCCTCGATCGCCATCTTGCCGGCGAACGCCGGAGCGTGTGCCTTCCAGGTGGAGATCTCGCCCTTGCGTGATTGGCGGGTCGCGGTGGTGGTGTGCAGACCCTGACCGATGGCCTGGAAAATGATCTCGATGTCCAGACCCAGCAGCGTGCCGATACCGGCGGCCGCGGACGGGCCGATGTGGGCGATGTGGTCGATCTTGTGCTCGTGCAGGCAAATGCCCTTCACGAGGTCCACCTGGACCTCGTAACCGGTGGCGATACCGCGAATCAGATCCTTGCCGTTGCTGCCCACGTGCTGGGCCACGGCCAGGATCGGGGGAATATTGTCGCCGGGGTGGGAGTATTCGGCGGCCAGGAAGGTGTCGTGATAGTCCAACTCACGCACTGCCACGCCGTTGGCCCAGGCGGCCCATTCCGGGGACACCGCGGCGTTGTTGTCGGGAGCTCCGTACAAGAGGGCACCGTTGCCCGTGAAACCGGAACCTTCGGTGACCTTGTGCCCCAGCGCCTGCGTGCGAGCCGAAACGATGGGGGCCCGGTTCAAGGAGGCAATGGCAACCGACGCATTGTCGATAATCCGGTTGATGACCATGTCGACCACGTCGGGATCGACCTCGACCGGGTCGGTGGCCACCTTGGCCAGTTTGTAGGCCAGTTGCTCCTCACGGGGCAGATTTTCCTTGGACGAGTACGTACGTACGGTGTGCTTGACGGTCACGGGGAGCCTTCCTCAGATCCGTTGGGCGCGGACCGGTTGGTGCCGCGCGGGTGGTGTGGTCACGATGCGGCGGGCCGCACCGGTGCCAATTCTTTGGTGTTCAACGCGTGCTGTAGGGCGTTGCTCAGGTGCACGCGGGTTGTGGCAATGGCCAGGGCCGGATCGCCGTCCGCAATGGCCTGGGCAATGCGCTGATGCTCGTCCGCGGCGGATGCCAGGCGTTGCGGATCCGACTTGGAGAGCTTGCGGACTCGGGCCAGGTGCAGCCGGACGCCCGCTTGGGCCTGGCGCAGGAACGGGTTCGCGGCGGCCTCGTCAATGGCGGCGTCCATGCGCTGAACCAGTTCGTAATAGGAGACGTGGTCCGGATCGTCGTCGCTGGTGAGGCCGTCCACGGCGCGACGCAGGTCAGCGGCGAGCGCGCGAAAGACCTCGGGGTTGCCGCGGCGGGCGGCCAACTCCGCGGCTCGGCAGTCGAGGCTGTCGCGGAATTCGTAGAGAGAGCGCACATCCTCGGCGGAAATGGTCGCCACGACGACGCCGCGCCCGTTGTGGGGTTCGGTCAGGCCGTCCGCGGTGAGCCGGGACAGCGCTTCCCGCACCGGCGTGCGGGAGATGCCGAGCCGCTCGGACAACTCGACTTCGCCGAGTACCTGCCCCGGTGACAAGCGCCATTCCACGATGTCTGCGCGCAATGCCTGGTAAGCGCGTTCCCCAGCTCGCATGACACCTCCTTCTCAGTCGCAGCAATCAGTTCGAGTGTATACACAGATGGCGGATCAGGGCGAGACTTTCCGGAGATATTCCCGAAAAAGCCAAGTTATGTATACAAAGCTGTTGAAACGTGTGACTCATAACACTAGCCTGGAGGCCTAGCCATCCAGCGAGTCCCACAATGATGTCGGAGTGATCATGTCCCAGGCTACGTACGCATCCGTTTACGAGAACAGTGTCAGCAACCCGGAGCAGTTCTGGCTCGACGCTGCTCAGGCCGTCGAGTGGATTACGCCTCCCAGTAAGGCCCTCGATGACTCCAAGGCGCCCATCTACCGTTGGTTCCCCGACGCGGAGTTGAACACGTGTGCCAACGCACTGGACCGCCACGTGGCAGCCGGACACGGAGACCGCACCGCCCTCATTTACGACTCGGCCGTGCTGGACATCCAGGAACAGATTTCCTACGGCGAGCTCCTGGAGCGCGTGAAGTTGTTTGCCGGCGCGCTCGCGGACCAGGGCGTGCGGAAGGGGGACCGTGTTCTGCTGTACATGCCCATGATTGCGGAGTCCGTGGTCGGGATGCTCGCGTGTGCTCGTTTGGGCGCGGTTCACTCGGTCGTGTTCGGCGGGTTCGCTCCCCGGGAGCTCGCCAGCCGCATTGACGATTCCCGGCCGACCGTGATCGTGACGACCTCGGGTGGCGTTGAACCCAAGCGCCGGATCGAGTACATCCCGTCCGTCGAGGAGGCCCTGGAGGTCAGTGACCACGCGCCGTCGGCGGTCCTGGTCCACGAACGAGAGGGTTTCGAGAACACCGTGGCCCACGCTCGCGAGCGCGCTGACGGCGTGGCGAACGCCCCCGCATGGCTGTCCTGGACCGAGGCCCTGGAAAAGGCTGAACCCGCGGACGCCGTGACCGTGGCGGCCACCGATCCGCTCTACATCCTCTACACCTCCGGAACCACGGGTAAGCCCAAGGGCGTGGTGCGCGACAACGGCGGGCACGCTGTGGCGCTGACGTGGTCCATGAAGAACATTTACGACGTGGGTGAGGGCGAGGTCATGTGGACCGCCTCGGACGTCGGCTGGGTCGTGGGCCACTCCTACATCGTGTATGCGCCGCTGCTGGTGGGTGCCACCACGGTTCTCTACGAAGGGAAGCCCGTGGGCACCCCGGATGCCGGTGCCTTTTGGAAGCGGATCGACAATCACGGTGTGAAGGCGCTGTTTACCGCGCCCACCGCCCTGCGCGCGATTCGTAAGGCGGACCCCGAGGGTGACTTGGTCAAGGACTACGACATGTCCTCGCTGCAGGCGCTGTTCGTGGCCGGCGAGCGCCTCGACCCGGAGACCTATCACTGGGCGGCCAAGGTGCTGGACGTTCCCGTGATCGACCACTGGTGGCAGACCGAAACCGGATGGGCGATTTGCGCCAACCCGTTCGGCATCGAAAAGTTGCCGATCGTGGCAGGCTCACCCACCGTTGCGGTACCCGGTTACGCTGTGGAGATTTTGGATCCGCTGGGCGGTCCCGTTGCGCAGGGGGAGGAAGGCAACATTGCGGTCAAGCTGCCCTTGCCTCCCGGCACGTTGGCGACCCTGTGGGGTGACGACGATCGCTATATTTCCTCCTACCTCGAGGCCTTCCCGGGGTATTACGCCACCGGGGACTCCGGGTTCATTGACGAGAACGGGTACGTGTACGTGATGGGCCGTACCGATGACGTGATCAATGTGTCCGGGCACCGCCTGTCCACGGGCCAAATGGAACAGGTCGTGGCCACCCACCCGGATGTCGCGGAGTGCGCGGTGATCGGCGTCAACGACCCGCTCAAGGGTCAGCGCCCCTCCGGTTACGTGGTGCTCAAGACCGGTTCCGAGATCAGCAGTGACGAGCTGGCCAAGGACCTGGTCAAGCTCGTGCGCTCGGGGATCGGGCCGGTGGCGGATTTCAAGGATGTGGCCGTGGTGGACGCACTGCCCAAGACCCGGTCGGGCAAGATCTTGCGTAAGACCATGCGTCAAATGGCCGACGGGGAAAAGTACTCGGTGCCCTCCACCATTGAGGACGACTCGGTGTTGGAAGCGCTGCATTCGATCCTGGCACCCAAGTCCTGAGGCGTGGGCCTGATTGCCGGCGTCGCTTCGCAACCCGTCATGTCCCCTCCGGTCACCGACCGGAGGGGACAATGTGTGTTAGACATACTGTGATCCGCTAAGGCTGCTGTGGATCGCACCGATCAACCGTTCCCCGGGCACTGTTTTCGCGGGCAGTTGAGCGGCACCCCACCCCCCCGCACGTAAGGCCACCATGTCCGCCACACCCCATGTCGTAGCAATTGTTCCGTGCCACAACGAAGAAGGCGCCATTGCCAAGGTCGTTTCCGATCTCCACGCGACGCTCCCCGGTATCGACGTCTACGTGTATGACAACTGCTCCACGGATCGCACGGCACAGGTGGCCGAGCGTGCCGGAGCCCATGTGCGCCACGAGACGGAGAAGGGCAAGGGCAACGTGGTTCGTCGGGCCTTCGCCGATCTCGACGCGGACGTCTATCTCCTGATCGACGGGGACGACACGTACGACGTGGCCGACGCTCCCGGCATGATCGACACCCTCCTGGCCGGGCCCTACGACCACGTGCTGGGAGTGCGCAAGCAAGTGTCGGAGACGGCCTACCGGTCCGGTCACGCGTCGGGGAACAAGTTTTTCAATTCCATGGTCAGCTTCGCCTTCCGGCGCGAGGTGTCCGACATGCTCAGCGGCTACCGTGTGTTTTCCCGGCGCTTCGTCAAATCCTTCCCGGCACTGTCGCGTGAGTTCGAGATCGAGACGGAACTGACGATCCACGCCGTGAATGAGCGGGTACCTCAGACCGAGGTCCAGGTGGGCTTCCGTGATCGCGCCGAGGGTACCGAGAGCAAGTTGCGCACCTACCACGACGGTTTCCGGATTCTGCGCATCTTCTCCCAGCTGCTGTTCCATGAGCGCCCGTTCCTGATCACGAGTATTTTCTCCGGGATCCTCGCGGCCCTGGGGCTCGTGTTCGGACTGCCCGTTGTGGTCGAGTACTTCCAGACGGGCATGGTGCCGCGTTTTCCCACGGCGTTCCTGGCCTCCGCGCTGTTCATCCTGGCAGGGGTGTTCCTCCTCATGGGTGTGCTGCTCAACGGTCAGGTGAAAATGCGCAGGGAGGCCTCGCGGTTGTTCTACCTCCGGTTACCGGCGCCGCCGTTCGGCGCGAAATCCCCGCGCAGTTCACGGCTCACGGACCACACGACCACCGAGGATGTTGCCTGATGGACGTCTCCCGTTACATGAGCCGAGAAATGCTCCGGCGTCATCTCAACCGAGAAACCCTTCACCGCGTCAAGGACGACTGGCGGTGGCGGCCGTTCCTCAAGGGCCTGGGAGTCCTGGTCGCCCTGCAATTCGTGCTGTTCGGACTGCTCATCGTGGGGCAGGCCGTTCCGGACAAACCGATCGTGGACAACCTCGTGTCCTCGATCGAGAAGAACACCTACGGCCCGAGTGGAATCCCTGATCGGATGGGTACCCAGTCGGACACGTTCACCGAATGCGTGGTGGTGGGAACCGGACTCGGAGCGCCCCCGGACGAGTCCGCCCTGAGCCGGGCCGCGCGCATGCCGCGCATCGACAACTGCGCCGGCGGCAAGCAGGACATCGCGGAACTGGCGCAGGGCAAGGTGTTCGAGGACAGCAACTATTACAAGTACTGGGCCGGCTACACCATCATCACGCGTCCCTTACTGGCCACGGTCGGTCTCGAAGGCCTGCGCATCGTCTCCGGCACCCTGATGATCGCGGGGCTGTTCGCCGCCCTGGTGCTGGTCCGGTCGAAAACATCCACCGCGGTGACCATTGCGCTGTTCCTCCCGTTCGTCATGGGGACCAATATGCTCTCTACCCCCTCCACGTCGTTCAGCCAGTCCATTGCCATCACGTTCATTTTTCTCTCGGTGATTCTCACCGCGGTGGGATTCACGAGGTCCACGTACCTGGGCCTGTTGGGCGCGGGAGTGGGGGCGGCAATGTTCTGCTACGTGGACCTGCTGACCACACCGGCCATCCCGTGGGCCATGTCCGCCTTCGTATTGACTGCGGCGGTCTGGTACCGCGAACGTGACCTCAGGAGCGCGGCGACCTGGGGTGTGCTGGCCGCTGTGGTGTGGCCTGCCACCTTCGGTCTCACCTGGGTGTTCCGCTGGATCTTCGGGGCGCTGTTCTTGGGAATCGGCGAGACGATCGCCATGGTTCGACAAAATGTCGGGTTCCGGACCGGCGGGAGTTTCGGGGGCGTCTCGGACGCGTTCGGTGCGGGCGTCGCCAGCAACGTGTCGTTCTGGTGGAACAACGTTCCCACCGCCCAGTTCGTCTTCTACGGATGTCTGATTGCCGCGGCCATCGGCCTTGTCCTGGCCGTGCACCGCGGGGGAGTGGGCCGCCTCAAGATCGCGGGCGTGCTCGCGCTGCCCCTGTTGATCCCGCCGTTGTGGTACATCGTGGTCAGCAATCACTCTCAGATTCACGAGTTCTTCGTCAATCGCGGGGTGCCCGCCGCGCTGGCCGTGTTCACGGCAGCGTGCTGGGCCGCAGCGGTCCGAACAGCGCCTCCCGTGGGAGAACGCATACCCATCGAGGTGCCCGAGACCACGACAGGGTCCACGTCGGTTGGTTCGCTCCCGCATGACGGCGGTAGTGTAGGGCGTTGAGACCTGACCAGTGACTTGAGGAAAGCAGGCCGTAGCACGTGAGCAAAGCCAGTGATGAGAGGTTACCCGAGCTCGATGACCAGTCATCGGGTGCCGTAGGCCCCACCGGCCGTCCCGTGCGCACCTTCCCGGATCCGCCCGAACTCACGGAGCACGGTCCCGCCCGCATCATCGCCATGGTGAACCAGAAGGGTGGCGTGGGTAAAACCACCTCCACCATCAACCTGGGTGCCGCGCTCGCGGAAACCGGCCGCAAGGTGCTCCTGGTGGACTTCGACCCGCAGGGCGCACTGTCCGCCGGTTTCGGATCCAACCCGCACGAGCTGGACCTGACCATCTACAACGTGATGATGGACCGCTCGGTGGACGTGTGGGACGTGGTGCAGGAAACCCACGTGCCCAACGTGGACCTGCTGCCGGCCAACATCGATCTCTCCGCCGCCGAGGTACAGCTGGTGACCGAGGTGGCCCGCGAACAGGTACTGTCCTCCGCGCTGCGCAAGGTCGAGGAATACTACGACGTGATCCTCATCGACTGCCAGCCGTCCCTGGGGCTGCTGACCGTCAACGCATTGACCGCCTCGCACGGGGTGATCATCCCGCTGATTTGCGAATTCTTTGCGCTGCGTGCCGTGGCCCTGCTGGTGGACTCCATTGAGAAGGTTCAGGATCGCTTGAACCCCAAGCTGCAGATCGACGGCGTCCTGGCCACGATGTTCGACTCGCGCACCTTGCACTCGCGCGAGGTCATTGCGCGCATCGTGGATGCCTTCGGGGACAAGGTCTTCGACACGGTCATCAAACGAACCGTGAAGTTCCCGGACGCGACCGTTGCCGCCGAGCCGATCCTCAACTTCGCCACGAACCACCCGGGTGCCGAGGCCTACCGTCAGCTCGCACGCGAGTTGATCAGCCGCGGCGGTGCGCCGTGATCTCCGCAGCCCGCCCCGCTCCGGGCCCGACGTCGCACGGGGCCACCTCACGAGCATGAGCGTTGTCGCCGAGCGTCCCGCGGACTCGGACCCCGGTTTCACGGTGGCCCTGGAAAACTTCCAGGGCCCCTTCGACGTGTTGCTCTCCCTGATCGCCAAGCACGAAATGGACATCACCCACGTGGCGCTGTCCGTGGTCACGGATGAGTTCATCCGCTACGTGAAGGCATTGCAGGAAGAGGGCTCGGTCAAGGCCCTGGACGAGGCCAGCGAGTTCCTGGTGGTCGCGGCGACCCTGCTCGACCTCAAGGCCGCGCGCCTGTTGCCGCGCGGGGAGGTGGAGGACGACTACGACGTCGAACTTCTCGAAGCCCGCGACCTCCTGTTCGCGCGATTGCTGCAGTACAAGGCGTTCAAGGAAGTGGCCGGGCAACTCAACCGGCGCCTGGCCGCGGAGTCGGTGCGGATCCCGCGGCAGGTGGACCTGGACCCCGCGGTGACCGCTGCCCTGCCGCCGCTGACGTGGACGCTCACACCCGACCAGTTCGCCCAGCTCGCCGTTGCCGCGCTGGACCCTGAACGGCACGTTCCCGACGAGGTCAACGTGGAGCACCTGCACGGTGCCGCGGTGCGCGTGGCGGACGAGGCCGAGACCCTGGCCGGCATCCTCAGAGACGGTGAGGACCACAGTTTTGCCGCGCTCATCGCGGACGCGGAATCCACCCTGGTGGTCGTGGTGCGGTTCCTGGCGCTCCTGGAAATGTTCCGTGATCGTGTGGTGCGGATCCGTCAGGACGAGGTGCTCGGGCCGCTGCTCGTGCGCTGGGTCGGTCCGGACGACTGGACCTCGGAAGGACTCAACAGCGAGTACACGGGTGCGGAGACGGAGCTCGAGGACCCCGCACCGAGCGAGAACGGCCCCGGGGAACAGCCCCCGGCAACGGCGGCGCCAAAAACCTGAAACAATGAGACACGTCATGGATCGGTGTGAACCGTACCGAAGGAGATGATGTCAGCGTGGTAGACGAACCACACGCGCAACCCCCGACCGATATCCACGCGGCTCTCGAGGCCGTCCTCATGGTGGCCGCAGCGCCCGTCCGGGAAGAAGAACTCGCGCGCTCCCTCAACGTGCCCGTGCACGCGGCGCGCAGCGGCCTGGAATACCTGAAAGCCGAATACGACGGCGTGATCGGTCCCACCCCCGCGGCCCCACCGGAATCACCGCACCTCGGATATGATGGAGGGTCGGCCCCCAGAATGCGCGGTTTCGAACTGCGCCACGTGGCCGGCGGCTGGCGCATTTACTCACGCAGTGAGTACGCCCAGCTCGTGACCGACTTCGTGGTGGAAGGCAGCAGCTCGCGCCTGTCGCAAGCAGCCCTGGAAACCTTGGCCGTGGTGGCCTACCTACAACCCGTGTCCCGCTCCCGGATCTCAGCGATCCGCGGCGTCAACGTGGACGGCGTGGTGCGCACCCTGGTGCAACGGGGCCTGCTCACGGCACACGAACGTGAGGAATCCACGGGTTCCGTGCTCTACTCCACCACCCCCTTGTTCTTGGAAAAGCTGGGACTCGGTTCACTGGATGAACTGCCAGACATTGCCCCACTGCTTCCCGGAACCGACCAACTTGAAGACTTAGAGGACTGATCTCAGCATGGCTCAATCACGTAACAACTCCTCCCGCGGCGGAGCACCCCGCGGCGGCGGCAAGCCCGGCGGCGGCGCTCGCGGTCCGCAGGGTCGCGGCAAGGGATCCAAGGCCGGCCCCAAGGGCGGTTTCAGGTCCGGGCCGAAAACCGGGCCGCAAACCGGACCCAAGTCCGGACCGGGTAAGCCCAAGGCCTCGGCGGGGCAGAAGGGCCCGCAGAAGCCCCGCGCCTTCGGCGGTGTGGACAAGTACGAGCGCCGCGCCTCGGCGATCAAGGAGCACGGCCCGCACCGGCGGCGTCGTCCCAAGAACCCGCCCGTGGACCGTCTGGAAGCCCACGACGAGAACGGCGTGCGCCTGCAGAAGCTCATGGCCCAGGCCGGTGTGGCCTCGCGCCGCGTGTGCGAAGAAATGATCCTGGACGGCCGCGTGGAGGTGGACGGCCAGATCGTCAACGAGCTGGGCGTGCGCGTGGATCCCGCGCTGCAAAGTGTTCACGTGGACGGCATGCGGATCCAGACCGACGAGAAGCTCGTCTACTACGCGTTCAACAAGCCGGCCGGCGTGGTCTCCACCATGGAGGATCCGGACGGCCGCCGCTGCGTGAGTGACTTCCTGGATATCCGCAAGCACGAACGCGTCTTCCACGTGGGCCGTCTGGACGTGGAGACCGAGGGTCTGCTGCTGCTCACCAACGACGGCGAACTCACCAACCGCCTGACCCACCCCTCCTACGAGGTGCCCAAGACCTATTTGGCGCAGGTGCACGGACCCGTGGAGAGGGGCGTGGGCAAGCAGATGCGCGAAGGCATCAAGCTCGAGGACGGCATCGCCAAGGTGGATTCGTTCAAGCTCGTGGACTCCAAACCCGGCCACGTGCTGATCGAGGTCGTACTGCACACGGGCCGTAACCGCATTGTCCGCCGCATGTTCGATGCCGTGGGTCACCCGGTGGAGCGGCTCGCTCGCACCCAGGTGGGCCCGATCGCCATTGGTGATCAGCGCCAGGGCGTGGTGCGCAAACTGTCCCACACCGAGGTGGGCACCCTGCTCGCATCGGTGGGGATGTAACGGTGGTTCCCGCTATGGCCTCCAGCTCCGGACCGGTCCTGGTGATCGGTGCGGGGCTTCTGGGTGCGAGCATCGGGCTGGGACTGCAGCACCTGGGCGTGCGCGTCTACGTGCGCGACTCCTCGCCCACCACGGAGGCCGTGGCCCAGGACATCGGCGCCGGCCAGTCCGTGCGCGCCGTTCACGCGGCGGGTCAGACACTGGCCGATCCCGCGTTGGTGGTCGTGGCCGCGCCGCCGGACGTGGTCTCCGAACTCGTGGTCGAGGCGCTGTCGGATTTCCCGAACGCCGTGGTCATCGACATTGCCTCGGTCAAGTCCGCGATTCTCGACGACGTCGCCGCGGCCGGGGCGGATCTGTCCCGCTACGTGGGCACACATCCCATGGCCGGACGCGAGAAGTCCGGTCCCGTGGCGGCCCGCGGTGAGCTGTTCACCTCCATGCCGTGGGTGATCTGCCCTACCGAAACGACCAGCGCTCGGGCCCTCACCACGGCCAAGAACCTGGCCGTGGACCTGGGTGCAACCGTGACCGTGCTGGACGCGGCCGAACACGACGAGACCGTGGCATTGATTTCCCACCTGCCGCAGGTGATGTCCTCGCTGCTGGCCTCCCGGTTGCAGGACACCCCGCTGCATCACCTGTCCCTGTCGGGTCAGGGCCTGCGGGACACCACCCGCATTGCGGGTTCCGATCCGGCCCTGTGGGTGCAGATCCTGTCGGCCAACGCCCGGCCCATTGTGGAATCCCTCTACGAGGTGCGCACCGACCTGGACCGCTTGATCGCCACGCTGGAGAACCCCACGGCCGGCGGTGCTCGCCTGGACATTGCCCAGCTCATGGCCGAGGGAAACTCGGGCCAGGCCCGGATCCCGGGTAAGCACGGTGGTGCTCCCAAGGCCTTCGCCACGCTCACCGTGGCCGTGGACGACACCCCGGGCACCATTGCTCGGTTGCTCACTGAAATCGGGGAGGCCGGGATCAACCTGGAAGACATGCGGCTCGAGCACTCCCCGGGACAACCGGTGGGGCTGGCCGTGGTCTCGGTGGATCCCAATCGCCGCGATGAACTCGTGGACGCGTTGAACGAACGCAACTGGAAGGTGGTGCAGTAATGGACGCACGCGATGAGAACGCCCGATTGGTGGTCGCCATCGACGGGCCCTCCGGTTCCGGAAAGTCCTCCGTGTCCAAGGAAGTGGCTCGCCGTTTCAACCTGGCCTACCTGGACACCGGTGCCATGTACCGCGCCGTGACCTGGTGGTGCCTGCACACGAACGTGGACCTGACCGATGCGGATGCCATTGTCCAGGCCACCCGCACCGTTCCCCTGGACATGGGCACCGACCCCAACGGTGAGCGCATCACCGTGGCCGGTCAGGACGTCCGCTCCGCAATCCGCGGGGATGAGGTGACCGACAACGTCTCCGCCATTGCCACGACCGTTCCCGCCCGTGAGGTGCTGGTGGCCCTGCAGCGCCAGATCATTGCCGATTCCGGTGAGCGCATGGTGGCCGAGGGCCGTGACATCACCACCGTGGTGGCCCCGGATGCCACCGTGCGGATCCTGTTGACCGCCTCGGAGGAAGCGCGCATGGCGCGCCGGGGCAAGCAACTGGGCGAGGCGGCGTCGTCGAACCTGAAAGACCAAGTGGTGGGCCGTGACGCCAAGGACTCCACCGTGGTGAACTTCACCGAAGCGCAGGACGGGGTGCACCTGCTGGACTCGTCCGAGCTGAGCATGGAGCAGACCGTGCAGGGCGTGATCGATCTGGTGATCCGCACCACCCAAACCATGACAGAACGGGCCGCCGGCCCCGATCAATCCCCGGGCGCCCACGCCCAGAGTAAGTGAGGTAGCCATGACCGGTTCCGAAGAGAACAAGGTTGACCCGTACGAGCAGTCCGTGCTCGGCGGGGGCCAGGACGATATTTCCGAGCGGCTGGCCGCAATCGACGACGACGAGGCCGAGCGCCGCGCCGAGGCCCTGCGCGCGGGGCTGTCCGACTACGAGTTGGACGAGGAAGACGCCGCGCTGCTGGACGAGTGGGGCGGCTTTGACGAGGACCGCGAAACGCGTCTGCCGGATCCCGTGGTGGCCGTGGTCGGTCGACCCAACGTGGGTAAGTCCACGCTGGTCAACCGCGTGATCGGCCGCCGCGAAGCCGTGGTGGAGGACACCCCGGGCGTGACCCGTGACCGCGTGTCCTACAAGGCCGAGTGGTCCGGCAAGAACTTCACCCTGGTGGACACCGGCGGCTGGGAGCACGACGCCAAGGGCATTCACGCCCGTGTGGCCGAGCAGGCCGAGGTGGCCGTGCTGAACGCGGACGCCGTGCTGCTGGTCCTGGACGTGACCGTGGGCGTGACCGCGACCGACGAGGCCGTGGTGTCCATGCTGCGCCGCATTAAGAAGCCCATCATCCTGGTGGCCAACAAGGCCGATTCACCGCAGCTGCAGATCGAGGCGTCCAACCTGTGGGCGCTGGGCATGGGGGAGCCGTTCCCGGTGTCTTCGCTGCACGGCATGGGCACCGGTGACGCGCTGGACGCCCTCATCAAGGCCCTGCCGGAATATTCCGAGGTGGCCGAGCCCGAGGTCGAGGGCGGACCCCGCCGCGTGGCCCTGCTGGGCCGCCCGAACGTGGGCAAGTCCTCGCTGCTGAACAAGATGGCCGGCTCCGAACGCGTGGTCGTGGATGAAATGGCCGGGACCACCCGTGATCCCGTGGATGAGATCGTGATGCTGGGGGAGGAGCCCTGGCGTTTCATCGACACCGCCGGTATTCGCCGCCGCGTGCACCTGCAGCAGGGAGCTGACTTCTATGCGTCTCTGCGCACCCAGTCCGCGCTGGAGCGCGCCGAGGTGGCCGTGGTGCTGCTGGCCGTGGACGAGATGCTTTCCGAGCAGGACGTGCGCATTCTGCAGATGACCGTGGACTCCGGCCGCGCCGTGGTGCTCGCGTTCAACAAGTGGGACCTGCTGGACGACGAACGCCGGTTCTACCTGGAACGCGAGATCGAACGCGACCTGGCCCACGTGGCATGGGCCCCGCGCGTGAACATCTCCGCCAAGACCGGCTGGCACAAGGACAAGCTGGTACCCGCGCTGCACACCGCACTGGACTCGTGGGACAAGCGCATTCCCACCGGGCGCCTCAACGCGTTCCTGGGCGAGCTCGTGGCCGCCCACCCGCACCCGGTGCGCGGCGGCAAGCAGCCCCGCATCCTGTTCGGCACGCAGGTTTCCTCACGCCCGCCCAAGTTCGTGCTGTTCACCACCGGCTTCCTGGATCCCGGCTACCGCCGCTTCATCCAGCGCCGGCTGCGCGAGACCTTCGGTTTCGAGGGCACACCCATCGACGTGACCATGCGCGTGCGGGAGAAGCGGCAGCGGAAGAAGTAACTCGTCCAGTTGGTTTGCCGGCGGCTTGCCTGCCGACCTTCTTGACCGACGACGACGCCGGGTCGTCCCGTTTCGTGCGGGGCGACCCGGTGTTGTTGTTGCTGCTGTCCGAATGGTGTTGTTCGTGGGGGAGCGGGGTGCACGCTGGTCGACGGTATGACCGTGGCCGCCCCCGGGCTGCAGTCGTATCGACGGTATGACCGTGGCCATTTCGGGAGGTGCAGTTTCATCGACGTTCCGACCACTCTCCGCGGACCCTCGCAATCTGATGGACATTGCGACCAGGAATCCTCACAATCCGGGTCGCAACGTCGATTAGATTCCCTTCTCGGTGGGGATGCGGGTCTTACCGTCGATGAGAATGCAGTGGCCGAGCTCCCGCCGTGCATACGGGCGCGCAGGGTGGATCCCGTGGGCAACACGGAGGCGGGTTCTTGGTGCCGGGCCTGTCGATGTGAATTTCGATCGACGGTGGGGTAATGTATCTCTGGTGTTCGGGACTGGTTCCCAGTACCGAACATGGTCGCGGGCTGTGGCGCAGCTTGGTAGCGCACTTGACTGGGGGTCAAGGGGTCGCAGGTTCAAATCCTGTCAGCCCGACCAGCGTTTTCTCTTGTGAGAAACAGTGAGGCCTCGGAATCGAAGACGATTCCGGGGCCTTTTCGCTACCCGTCTAACTTCAGTGCCGGTTCGTAGTCGCCAGCGGCGAGTGAGCCCTACTCACAGTCTGCAGTTTCCTCAGCACGCCGCGCGAGGTATACCCCGGTCCGGCTGGCCTTCCGCGTCGCCAGCTCGGCCGGAGTCCCCGCAGCCACCACGGACCCACCGTCAGATCCCGCCCCCGGTCCCATGTCGACAATCCAATCGACGACACTGAGGGTCCGTAGATCATGGTCGGCGATGACCACGGTGTTCCCTGAGTCCACCAGCAACTGGAGCTGCGCGACCAGCAGATCGGCATCCGCGGGATGGAGTCCGGTCGTCGGTTCATCCAGGATGTAGAGGCTGTGACCGCGCGATGCGCGGTGCAGCTCCGAAACGAGTTTGATGCGCTGAGCCTCACCACCGGAAAGGGTCGGCGCGCTCTGGCCCAAACTGACATAGCCCAGGCCGATGTTCTGCAGCAGCGTCAGGATCGCAGAAGCCTTGGGCACGTCGTCAAGGAAGTCGGCTGCCTCGTCCACCGTCATGGCGAGCACTTCCGCGATGGTGCGGTTGCGGTAGGTGACCTCCAGAGTTTCGGGGTTGTACCGCTTGCCGTGGCAGTCGGGGCACGGCGCCGTTTCCGTGGGCATGAACAGCAACTCGATGCTGACCTCGCCGTCACCCAGGCAGGTGGGGCACCGACCCTCGGGCTGGTTGAAAGAGAAGCGGCCGGCCCCGAAGCCACGTTGTTTGGCCCCGGGCTGCGCGGCGAAGAGCTTGCGAACGCCGTCGAACAGCCCGGTGTAGGTGGCCAGGGTCGAGCGGGAGGTCCGCCCGATCGGACGCTGGTCAACTAGAATGACGCGGTCGACGCCGTTCAAGCCGGAAGTGGACGCGGTCTCCAGGCGATCGCTGCCCAGGTCCCAGACGGGAGCGCCGTGGACGAGTTCTTCAGCGACCTCGACGGGGTCAGGGTTGCGCTCCTCATCCGCCTGGGCGTCACCCGCGTCGAGCTGGGCGCGTACCGCATTGGCGAGAGCCGTGAGAACGGTGGTCTTGCCCGATCCGGAGACCCCGCTGATCGCCGTGAACGCGTGCAGCGGCACCTTGATGTCCACGTCGGAGAGGTTGTGCCCAGTGACACCTTGCAGTTCGATCCAGTCCCCAAGTTGACGCGGGGCGTTCGCGCCCGGCGGCTGCGGGGCATTCGGGCCGAGATAGCGGGCCGTGACGGATTCCTCGACCGAGTCCAGACCGTCCGACGGGCCGTTGTAGAGCACGCGCCCGCCGTAGCGGCCCGCACCCGGGCCGAGGTCCACGATCCAGTCCGCAGTGCGGATGATCTGCGCGTTGTGCTCCACGACGAAGACCGTGTTGCCGTCGTCCTTGAGCCGCTGCAGCGCACCGAGGAGCAGTTCGAGGTCGGAGGGGTGGAGTCCGGCCGAAGGTTCATCCAGCACGTAGAGGACGCCGAAGAGTCCGCTGCGCAACTGTGTCGCCAGGTGCAGCCGCTTGAGTTCTCCGCTCGACAGGGTCGAGGTGGGCCGCGCGGTCTCGAGGTAGCCGAGCCCAATATCGATCATGGTCTTGATGTGGTCCTGAAGGACATCAATGAGCGCGAGGGCGGCCTGCCGGCGTTCAACGGAGAGCTCGTCGGTCGCCGGGTGGGTGCGAGCGTCGTCGAGGAACGAAGCGAGGTCGGCAAGGGGGAGGCGAGCGGCGTCGGCGATGTCCACACCGGCGATGGTGACCGCGAGTGCTTCCGGATTGAGGCGCTTGCCGTGGCAAACGGGACACAGCTGGTCCGTCATGAAGGAGGCGGCCGTCGCCCGCATTCGGGCCGACGGCGAATCTGCAAAGGTGTGCTCAACCCACCGTTTGGGGCTCATGTACGTGCCGTTGTAGCGATCATCGACGCGAACGGTGGGTTGCTCGTCCGTGGTGAGGACCCACTCGCGCGTGTCGGTGGGCAGTGACTCGAACGGCGCGTCGATATCGATGCCGAGCACCCGGAGGATGCGCCGGTTGTTCTTGCCACCGAACGCGCCTGGCCACGCGACAATGGCGCCGTCGTCAATGCTGAGCGAGGGGTCTCCGACGAGTTTGTCGATGTCGACCAGGAGGAGCCGTCCCATCCCCGAACACGTGCGGCAGGCACCCACGGCGGTATTGGGGGAGAAGCTGTCCGAATCCAGGGGAGCGGCATCGCGGGGAAAGGTGCCCGCGAGATCGGCCGGGCGGTAGCCCTCCGGGTAGGTGCCCGACCGCGAGAAGAGCATGCGCAGGACGTTGGAGATCCGGGACACGGTGCCGACCGACGAGCGAGTGCTCCCGGCATGTTGCTGGCGCAGGGCCACCGCCGGTGGGAGCCCGCTGATGAGCCGGACGTGCGGAGCCGAACCTTGATCGATGAGCCGGCGCGCGTAGGGGGAGACCGACTCGAGGTAGCGCTGGCGGGAGTGCGAATAGATCGTGCCGAACGCGAGCGAGGATTTCCCCGACCCGGAGATTCCGGTGAAGGCGACCACGGTGTCGCGGGGGATGTCGACGTCGAGCGCTCGCAGGTTGTGTTCGCGGGCTCCGCGGACGGCGATGTGCCCGGTAACGACGTCGCTCGAGTTCAACGGTCCTCCTAGGTTTCAGATCTCCGGCCTGGTACCCGGACGAAAGCGGCACTCACGTGCCACGTCTAAACTACGGGTTATGGGATAAACATCCGAAATGCTGCGTGACGGCGCCCTGTCCGCGCGCGCCGTCGTCGTCCCGCACGCCTGACAACGAATCCAGGAAAGCCCGCGGTCCTCTTGGCCCGCGGGCTTTCCCTGTCCCCGGACCAACTACGACGCCGCCTTGCCACCCCTGCGGATGGTGGCAGCTCATGTGCGGATTCCGTAGGGTGGGGACAAACAATAGAAAGGTGGCTTAGCTCATGACGACCAAGATCATTGAGACCTACTTACAGGATCACCACGCGGGTTCCGCGGCTGGACTGGACGCGTTCCGGCGGGTTGCTGACGGCCACGGTGACCGCGAGGTCAGGTCGAAAGTTGGGCGGATTGCCTACGACGTGGCCGAGGATCAGCGCTCACTCGAGACCATCATGTCGGCCTTCGATGTCAAGCCCAGCCAGCTCAAAGATATCCCCGCACGGGCAGCCGAGAAGATCACCCGGCTCAAGCTGAATGAGCGAGTGACCCAGCGGTCGCCGCTGTCGGACGTCGAGGAGCTCGAGGCACTCACGGCCGCTGTTCACGCCAAATCACTGGGCTGGCGCATGCTCCTTGAGGTTGACGATGACCGCCTGGATAAGTCCAAGCTCGAGGAATTGCTCAATCGTGCTCGGGAGCAGGAGAACGAGCTGGAAGAGCTGCGGCTGAAGCAGGCGCCGAAGCTCAATCAGTCCTGATCCGCAACACCTTCGGCGGGCAGTGCGGAGAAATCGAAGTACTAGGTTCCCGCGGCGCAGGCCGAGAACACAAACGAAAAGTCCGGGGAGGCCACATGTGGCGGCCCCGGACTTTTCGTTCCGTGCCGCTGGAACCAAGGTGCTGAAAGTGATCCTGACGGCCTAGCTGTAAGAGGGCGTGACGTTGTTGGCACGGGCTGGGGTGCGTGAGGCCGGGGGCTGGTGAGCCAGCTGCCGCCTCCCAATGTTGCGCGGTGGCCCCTCTCATCCGCACCGACGGCACAGCCGATCGTCCTCGACAATGCGGTACGCGAGCACAACGGGACCCGGTTCAAGGCGTTGCCCGGTCGCTTCGAGACCAAGTTCATCAAATCGGCAGAACGAGGTCAGGTCAATGCAGGTGAATCCCGGATCAGGGGTAGCTTCAGGCACGTCGAGTTCTCCCAGATGAGGCGTGCAGACGCCTTCATCCTCGAGAGGCATTGACCCCTATCCGGATACGGACCGGTCGACACCCTGATAAACATCCATCACACCATCATCTGGGAAGAGCCTGTAAACATTCACCGGCCGGCACGTTCGTACAACATCAATTGTGTTCCGAAAATTTATCCTCTTCCGCATCCGTCTTCGGTGTTGCCTCCGCCAGTTCGTCGAACTCGAAGTGCTCCAGGGGAGTGCGGGTGATGTACGTGGCGCGGGCGATCGCCATGGTGCCCACCGCGGAAGACGCCAGGTGCACGACCACGATCAGGACCACCTTCACCACGTTCGGGATCGACGGTTGCAGCGCCAGCGCACCGGCCACGATCAGCACGATGCCCACACCTCCCGCCGTACCCACCGCCGAGACGCGCATGTACGCGTCCGGGAACCGCAGCACACCGAGTGCCGCGGTCGCGAACACGAGTGCGCCGATCACGATGGTGATGTTTCCAATGATTGTCAGCAGATCCATCAGCGCTTCCCCCTTGTCAGTGCCCGGGCCAGGGACAGCGCGCTCAGGAAGCCCACGAGCGCGGCGATCAGAACGATGTCGAACGTGTACTCATTGGCCATTCGTACGCCGAACAACGCGATGAGTCCCACGAAGCCGAACAGCAACAGGTCACCGGCAACGGCTCGGTCGGCTTGGGTCGGGCCCCGGAGAATGCGGTAGGCCGATCCCAGGCACGCTACACCGATGATCAGAATTCCTAGATCCACCCCGATCATGAGGGCGCTCCTTCCCTGCGAATCCCACGCAGCATCCGGGTTTCCATGTCACGCAGTTCCTCACGAGTGGCGTCCGCGCTGCCCGAGTACAGGCTGTGCACGTAGATCGTCAGCGGTCCGGTCTTGGCAGGAGATGATCCGGACACATCTGCCTGCGACACCCTCGAATCCGAGTTCAGCCCCAGCGTGAGCGTGCCCGGGGTCAAGGTGATGAGAGCAGCGAGCAGCGTGATCTCGTAATCATTGCGGCACTGACTGTCGAACGCAGTGATACCCGGTGTGGAGTCCTGCCCGGGCGTGAGGTTGTCCTTCAGCACCGCAGCGCTCGAGGTCACCATTTCCTTGGCGAACCACAGGAAGAATCCGATGCATCTGAATGGCCACGTCAACCAACTCATGAACCCATCACCGCCTGTACGTATGCCGTGGTGTCAAGTAATCCTTCGGCCGCGGTTGCGGACAGTCCCAGCAGTAACTCAGCGCCCAGGCCCAGCCCCAGCGTGGTCGCCGCGGTGAACACGGCGGGCCCGGCCAGCGCCATGCCGATTCGCGGCCGCTCGGCCACGGCCGTCGCCGACGACGCCCTGGTTTCCGGATCCGCCCGAGTTGCCGACGCCGTGGGAGCCTCCTTGGTGGCCACCCCACCCGAAGATTGGGCGACCGATGCGGGCTCCGCCACGGATTGCTTCCTGCCCGAGGTCGATGCCGCAGCCGTGCCGGAAGGCGAGGCCTCCGGAAGGTCCCCGTCGGCGGGGGAAGCCGCGGGAGCGTCGTCGTCGGCGTTGGATGTAGAGGTTTTCTCCGAGGACTTGGAACCGCCCCAGAACACGCCGTTCCAGATTTTGAGCATCGAGAGCAAGGTGACCAGGCTGACCAGGAGCATGACCACGACCGCTGCAATCTGCCCCGCCTCGACCGACGCGAGGATTAGCGTGAACTTGGCGACGAAGCCCGAGAACGGCGGCAGCCCGGCGAGCGAGAGGGCAGCGATGAAGAACGCGACGGCAATGACCGGCTCGCGTTTGGCTATCCCGGACAGTTTGCCGATCTCACCCGTGCCGTAACGGACCTCGACCGCGCCGGTGGACAGGAACAGCGAGGCCTTCACAATCATGTGGTGGAGCAGGTAGAAGATGCCCGCGGTGAGTCCGGCGAACGTGAACAGTGCGACGCCCAGCAGGATGTACCCGATCTGGCTGATCATGTGGAACGCCAGGATGGAACGCGTGGTTTTCTCGCCGACTGCGCCCAACACGCCGATGACCATGGTCAGGCAGAACAGCGTCACCCCGATCCAGAGCCAGCGGGAATCGCCGTCGAAGACCACGGCGTAGATGCGGTAGATGCCGTAAATCGCGACTTTGGTGTGAAGGCCGGAGAACAGCGCCGTGATGGCGGGGGAGGTCGCGGGGTAGGCGGCGGCGAGCCAACCGTGCACGGGAACCACGGACGCCTTGATCCCCAGGGCGAACAGGCAGACCGCGCCGGAAATGGCCACGGTGGGATCGGTTGTCGCGAGACCGGCCAGCTCACCCATGTTCACGGTGCCTGCGGTGCCGTAGATGAAGCCAACGCCGATCAGGAACACGGTGGAGGTCAGCAAGTTGAGCGTCACGTACAGACGCGCGCCGGCCACTTGCTGCAGCGTGCCCTTGTGGCGGGCCGCCAGGACGAACAACCCATAGGAAGGCAGCAGCATGACCTCGATGAACACGAACAGGTTGAACAGATCGGCAGTCAAGAGCGCGCCGTTCACACCCGCGGTGAGCACGAGCACGAGCGGGGCGAAGTACACGTTGGCCGCACGCCCGGACGCAATCGCGAACCAGGAACACACAATGGTGAGCAATCCGGTCACGACGAGCATGAGCGCGGTGAACATATCGGCGACGAACGGGATGGCAATGCCGAACGGCCACGAGCTGATGCCATGGGCGATGGCGCCACCGGAACGGAACTCGAGGATCAGCAGTACGGCGGCACCCACCGCGGTGATCATGGTGCCCAGCAGACCCAGGGCGTGGATCACCCGGCGGTCGCCCACGATGACCAGCAATGCGGCCATCATCAGCGGAACCGCGACGAACAGGGGGAGAAGGGCGGCGCTCACTCTTGCACCTCCTGGGCGGTCGCGGCCGTGTCATCGTCATCGTTGCCCGTCACCGCGAGTACCAACATGACGATTGTGATGGAGAAGGCGATCACGATCGCGGTCAGCACGAACGCCTGGGGCAGCGGATCGGCAATGGTTGAGAGGTCCTCGGGGGAGCCGTACGGCAGGTCACGGCGGGAGGTTCCGCCAGCAGCCATGAGCACGATATTGCCCGCGTGACCCAGCAGGATGAACCCCAGGATCACGCGCAGCATTTCGCGCTTCATCATCAAATACACGGCCCCGAAGACGAGCAGGCCGGCGGTAATGGCAACGGTCATCGTGCGTTCACCTCGTCCGAATTTTTCGGGGTTGTTGGCGTGGTTGCGGGAGTGCTCGCTTGCGGGCGACCCAGTAGGTTGAAGGACGCGAGGATAACGCCAATCACGGCAAGATACACGCCCACGTCGAAGACCAGCGCGGTGGTGGTCTGGTACCCGAAGATCTCGGGGTGCAACGGTCGCAGGAACGAGCCGTCCAGGTAACCCAGGAACCCGGTTCCCACACCCACGGCCACGCCCACTCCGATAAGCAGTAGGTACGGCATCTGTACGCGGGCCGAACGGTCAGAAGGAGCCGCCAGGTAGGCCAGGGCAAAGCCCGCGCCACCCACCAGCGCGGCAATGAAGCCACCGCCGGGTTCGTAGTGACCCCGCAGCAACAGGATCAGGGAACCTGCTACGACGATCGGAGCCAGCAGTTTGGCCGTGGTGCGCACGAACACGGTGTTGTCCCGCGCGTCAATCAGCGGGGAATGGTCCTGAATGTTCGCCGAACGTTCCGGGCTGGGCTTGCGCGCTCGCAGCAGCACAGCAATTGTGATGCCGGCAACGCCCAGCACCGTGAGCTCGCCCAACGTATCCAGGGCGCGGAAGTCCACCAGGATGGTGTTGACCAGGTTGGTTCCGCCGGTCTCGTTGTACCCCTCGGTCAGGTAGTACTCGGAGGCCGGGGACATGTCCCGCCTCCCGGTCAGCCCCCACACGCCCACGGTGGTGGCCAGGCCGGCACCGCCGGCAATCAGCAACGGGATCACGTGTTTGCGCGGGGGAGTCTTCTCGAACGCGGTGGGCAGTCGGCGCAGCAGCAGCACCATGACGCACACGGTCAGGATTTCCACGAGCAGCTGGGTGATGGCCACGTCGGTGGCGCCCAGCTGCAAGAACCACACGGTCATGCCGAAGCCCACCACACCGGTCACCACAATCGCGGCAATCAGCGTCTTAGCCTGCATCATGGCCACCACACCGCAGGCGATGAGCACCACGAGTACCCAGTCGAGCGGGTCGCCGGGTTCGCCCACCACGGCGGGCAAATCCTCGATGGTGAGCACGGCAATCGCCGCGATCGCGATCAACGCCACGGCGGGGATGCTCAGGTGCCTGCGCGGGGCGATACTTCCTGTCCAACCGCCGACGACGCCGCCGAAACGGATCGTCTGTTCCCTCGCGGTGTCCACGACGTCCAGCCCAGAGATTGGGAAGTCGTAGGGTTCCATCGCGCGGTGCACCCGGTGGCGGGCGAGCACGAGAACGGTTCCGATGGCGATGACGGTCAGCGATACGAACAGTTCGGGGACCAAGCCGTGCCACAGGGCGAAGTGTGCTTCCACTTCTTCTCCCGCGGACGCCGTTGCACCCACGGTGACGAGTTTGTCCAGCAGGAACGGCGTCAGGCCCAGGACCAGCCCGGCAATCGCACCCAATGCCGGGGCACCCCAGAACGCGGGGGAGGCTTCGCGGACCACGTCCTCGGATTCCTCGGAGTTCTTGTCCGCACGGCCACCGAACGCGCCCAGCACGAGTCGTGCCGAGTAGGCGAACGTGAAGATGGAGGCTACGGCGGCGGCAGCGGTCACGACCCATGGGACCCACGCGGGACCCGGTGCGTCGAGGAACGCCTTGAGCATTGTTTCCTTGCTGACGAACCCGAGCAACAACGGAACACCAGCCATGGAGGCTGCGGCGAGCCCCATGGCCGTGGCCGTCACGGGCATTCGCAGCTTCATGTGAGCGAGCTCGCGCATGTCCCGGGTGTGGGCGCTGTGGTCGATCACCCCGACGAACATGAACAAGGCGGACTTGAACAGGGCGTGGGCAATCGTGTGGATGACCGCGGCCTTCAGCGCCTCCGGGGTACCGATGCCGATCATCGTGACCAACAGGCCCAGCTGACTCATGGTCGAGTAGGCGAGCAGTTCCTTGAGGTCATACCGGCGCAGGGCCGCGATTGCGCCGAAGAGCGCGGTGATCAGGCCCGCGGTCACCAGCATGACGTTCCACACGGAGACATCCGCGAACACGGGGGAGAAGCGCAACAGCAGGTAGATACCGGCCTTCACCATGGCCGCGGCGTGCAGATAAGCGGAGACCGGGGTAATGGCAACCATCGAGTCCGGCAACCACGCCTGGAACGGGAACTGCGCGGACTTGGTGAACGCGGCCAAGGCAGTCAGCACGGCCACCGCGGTGGTCAGTGCTCCGTTGGAGGACCACACGGGGTCGACCAGGATTTCGCTCAACCGGGTGGTTCCCGTCGCAATGATCATCACGGTCACCGCGGCCAACAGCAGCAGACCACCGGCCACCGTGACCAGCAGGGTGCGGATTGCTGGTTCGCGGGCCCCCGCTCCGGACCGGGCGATCAGGAAGAAGGAACAGAGCGTGGTGGCTTCCCACGCGACGTAGAGCACGATCAGATCATCGGCGAGCACCAGAGCCAGCATGGCCGCGGCGAAGCCCGTCATGAGTAAGTAGAACGTGCCGTGCTTGCCGCCGGGCTCCAGATAGCGGGTCGAATAGACCATGATCAGCGCGCCGATGACCAGCACCAGCAGCGTGAATACCAAGGCCAGGCCGTCCATGCGGAGACCCAAGCCGACGTCCACCGTGCGCATCCACGGGACCCATTGCTGGACCACCGGGGAACCGGAGCGAGCGGCGTCGGCGAATGCGGATGTGGCCAGCGCAGCCGCGCCCAACAGCGGGATCGCGAGAACCCAGCCCGCATTGCGACCCAGAAACTTAGTGATCAGGGGCGAAGCGAGGCAGGTGAGGAGCGCAATAAACAAACACGTGAGTAGCAAGAAAACACCTTGGTCCGGGCATCAGAACATGGGCGGGCCAGAAGGTCAATGTCGCCCTCGCAATGCGCCGGGCGAGTTCAGGCCAGTGGTGACGTGAGTGCGTGAGAAGGCGGCGCGCCGGCCTGATTAGCGCCCCACGATGAAACTTGCCCATTAGTCCCCAGGGAAATGGGGAGCACCCAGAAGATCGGCTCGAAGGCCGCGGGGATGAAGGGGTGCTGAGAAGACATCTTGGCAATCGTAACAGTCGTACGGGTAAGACCGACGGGGTGGGTCAGTCTCTGGCCGGAATACTTGACGTGTCCACATTGTTCCCCTGGCATGGCCATTGAACTTGGAATTGACACGTTCGGGGACGTGACCTGGGACGCCCAGGAGAACCCGCTGTCGCACGCGCAGGTGGTGCGCAACGTGGTGGAGGAGGGAGTGCTCGCCGACCAGGTGGGGTTGAACTTCATCGGACTGGGGGAGCACCATCGCGATGACTTCGCCGTGTCGTCCCCCGAAATGGTGTTGACAGCCATTGCCGCACGGACCGAGAACATTCAACTTGGCTCCGCCGTGACCGTGCTCAGCTCCGATGACCCCGTGCGCGTGTACGAGCGCTTCGCGACATTGGACGCGCTCTCCAACGGCCGGGCAGAAGTCATTCTGGGTCGCGGTTCCTTCACCGAGTCCTTCCCGCTGTTCGGCTACGCGCTGGAGGACTACGAGGAACTCTTCGAGGAGAAGCTCGCCCTGTTCGCCAAGCTGCGCACGGAGCAGCCGCTCAGCTGGGCGGGTAAGCACACCCAGAACCTGGACAACGTGACTCTTTACCCGCCGGTGGAGCATGGTCCGTTGAAGTCGTGGATCGCCGTGGGTGGCAGCCCCCAGTCCGTGGTGCGCGCGGCCCACTACGACATCCCGCTCATGCTCGCGATCATCGGTGGCCCGGTGGATGGTTTCGCCCCGTTCGCCGACCTGTACCGCCGCGCGCTCGCCGAGTTCGGGCACACCGAGACCAACCCCGTGGGCTTCCACTCCTACGGTTACGTCGCGGAGACCGATGAGCAGGCCATGTCGGAATTCTTCAAGCCGTACGTCATCTCCACGCGGCGCATCGGTGCCGAGCGGGGTTGGCCGGCACCCACTCGCGATTCCTTCGAGAACGAGGTCAAGCACGGTTCCATGGCCGTGGGCTCCTCGGAGACCGTGGCCCGCAAGATCGCCGCGGGCATCAAGTCCCTGGGCGCGTCCCGGTTCGACCTCAAGGTCAGCACGGGTCCGTTGTCCCACGAGAAGATCATGACGAGCATCGAGCTTTACGGCACCAAGGTTGCCCCGCTCGTGAAGGACATGCTGTCCGAATGAGTGCCTTGGATGTGGTGGTCGTTGGTGCCGGGGAGGCGGGTCTGTCCGCCGCCTATCACCTGGTCAAGGCCGGCTTGCGCCCGCACGAGGACTTCGTGGTGCTTGATGCCAATCCCGGCCCCGGCGGCGCCTGGCGGCACCGATGGCCCTCCCTCACGTTCGGTACCGCCCACGGGATCCACGACCTGCCCGGTCTCCCGTTGGGCACGCCGGACCCCGCCGAGCCGGCGTCCTCCGTGGTTACCCGGTATTACGGGGAGTACGAGGCGCGGTTTTCACTACCGGTCATTCGCCCGGCGCGAGTTATTTCCGTGGTGTCCGAAAGCGACGCCGACGACGCCGCTCTGCTCGTTCACACCGACGCCGGCACCTTTCGCACGCGGTACCTGATCAACGCGACCGGCACGTGGGACAAGCCGTTCTGGCCGTGGTACCCGGGGCGTTCCGAGTTCCGTGGGCGACAGTTGCACACGCGAGATTTCTGGTCCGCGTCCGAGTTCGCCGGTCAACACGTGGTGGTGGTCGGTGGCGGTACCTCCGCCGTGCAGTTCCTGTTGCAGCTCAACCAGGCCGGTGCGACGACCACGTGGGTGACGCGACGCGAACCCGTGTTCGAACCGAGGTCCTTCGACTCGGAATGGGGCCGAGATGTGGAACGACGCGTGCGCGAACGCACCGGTGCGGGGCTGCCGCCCGAGAGCGTGGTGTCCGTGACCGGCCTGCCGTTGACCCCGCAGTATCAGCGGGGGATCGACCAGGGGATTCTGGTCTCCGCCGGGCCGATGACCTCTTTGACTCCGGACGGGGTGCTGCTGGCAACCGGCGAGGAAGTGCACGCGGATGCGGTGCTGTGGGCCACCGGCTTCCGCGCCTCGATCGACCATTTGGGGCCGTTGCAGTTACGTGAGCGCGGCGGCGGAATCCGCACGGAAGGCGTACGGGTGGACGCGGACCCTCGCGTGTTCCTGGTCGGCTACGGCTCATCGGCCTCCACGCTGGGAGCCACGCGCGCGGGCAGAACGGCAGCGCGCGGCGTCGTCAGAACCCTTAAGGCCGCGGGGCACCGCGAACTCGTGCATTGAGGGACATTTCCGGGAGGGGACATCCCTGCCACGAACCGTGTACCAGTGGACGGATTTAGTTCCACATACCGAGCAGCGCCATCCAGGCGCCACCCACCACGGTCCAGATGAGAATCAAGATGATGGACATGATGAACGCGACGCGCACCCATTCGTTGACCTTGACATAACCGGAACCGTAAATGACGCCGGCGGGGCCGGACGAGTAGTGCATCAGGGTGCCGAACAGGTTGCCGATGAAGCCGAATGCCAGGGCCGCAAACAGTGGGGGAGTTCCGGCCGCGACTGCTGCGGCGAGGAATACGGCGTACAAGGCGACGATCTGTGCGGTGTTGGACGCGAACAGGTAGTGCACGTAGAAGTACACGAGCGCGAGAATGCCGAATGCGAGACCCCACGGCATGCCGCCGACCATTCCGGAGACCACGGAGCCGATCCAGTCGATCACGCCCAGATCGTTGAGGTGGCCGGCCATGCCCACGAGCACGGCGAAAAAGATCAAGGTGTTCCACGCGGAGCCGTTGGCGGCCATGTCCTTCCAGGTCAGGACCCGGGTGACGAGCATGATGGCGATGCCCACGAACGCTGCGGTGGTGGCGTCGATTCCGATGCTCGAGCCGAAGATCCAGAGGACAAGAAGCAGCACGAACGTGAAGATCATGGTGATTTCACCGCGGGTGATCTTGCCCATGGTGGTCAGTTCGCGCCGAGCCATTGCGGGAGCCTCGGGGGTCTTCTTGACCGTGGGGCCGTAGATTTTGCTCATGGCCCACGGAACGATCGCCAGGCTCAAGAGACCGGGCACGATGGCGGCCAACGCCCAATTACCCCACGTGACCTCGACGCCCATCTCCACGGCCGCGTGCTGTGCCACGGGGTTACCGGCCATGGCGGTGACGAACATCGCGGACGTGACCACGTTGACGTGCGAGGCGGTGAATGTCAGATAGGAGCCGAGCCTCCGCCGTGATTCATCTGTCTCCGGTGTCGAGTTCTGGACCTCGGCGATCGAGCGAATGATCGGGTACACCACGCCGCCGGCGCGTGCGGTATTGGACGGAGTAGCCGGAGCCAGGATCAGGTCGGTGGCGGCCATGCCGTAGGCGATGCCCAGGGGGGACCTGCCGAGCTTGGACACGAAGATGAGGGCCACGCGTCGTCCCAGACCGGTGAGGAGAAAGCCGTCTGCAATGAAGAACGCCGCAACAATGAGGAGCACCGTGGAGTTCGCAAATCCGGCGAGCGCTTCACCCTCCGGAACGCTCATGGTTCCGGTCACCATGGCCACCGCCAGCCCTATGAGGGTCAGTGACGGCGTGGGCAGCGGCTGCAGGATCAGGCCGATGATGGTGGCCACGAAGATCCCGAGCATGTGCATACCGCGTGGATCGACCCCTTCGGGCGGGGGGATGAAGAAGATGACCGCACCGACCACCAGCATGACGCCGAATTTCCAGAGCAGGGACACGGTGTCCGTTGAACGACCTGTTGGGCGGGTGGCTTGTGCTGTTCCCACGGTGGGCTCCGAAGCATCGAATTGGTCAGGTACCTTGATCCTACGCTTGGTCTGACCACATCATGATGCATGTCGTCCCACGGGCTACACTGGCGACCCCCACCGTCTCACCAGGAGGTCTCGCCCCGTTGCCCCGCACCGCGCGCATCCCCGTTCTCATCCTCACCGGATACCTGGGCGCAGGAAAAACCACGGTCCTCAACAGGTTCCTCGCCGCAAGTGGGGCGCCGATCGGAGTGATTATCAACGACTTCGGGGACGTGAACGTTGACGCCGCCCTGGTTGCGGGTCAGGTGGACGAGCCCGTGTCGGTGGCCGGTGGCTGCCTGTGCTGCATTTCCGATCCCGCACAGCTGGACCAAGCGTTCAAGAAACTCACACGTCCCGACCTGCGCCTGGACGCCATCGTCATTGAGGGCTCCGGCGTGGCCGAACCGCCCGCGCTCTTGCGCCTCGTGATGGACTCGCGGGTGCCGCAGGTTCGGTTCGGGGGCCTGATCGAGGTCGTCGACGCCGCTCACGTCCCGCAGGCGGAGGCCGCCGGGTGGGATCTGGAGCAACACGTGCGGGCGGCCGCCGTCGTCCTGTTGACCAAGACGGATGTGGTGACGGACCCCGGGTCCAGGAAAGCCCTGGAGGCGAGAATTCACCGGGCCAACCCCCACGCCATGATCATTGAGGCTCCGCACGGCGTATTCGACCCCGCGTTATTCGTGGACGCCGGCGAATCCGAAGAGTTCGACTTCGGACAGTTGGCGTTGTGGAACCCCGGGGAAACACCGGGGGAGTCCCACTCGGAACACGGTCATCCCCACCACCACGTGCACCACCAGTCGGTAACCGTGGAACACGACGGCGCGGTTGACCCCGTGGCGCTTTCCGAGTTCGCACTGGATCCGCCGGAGTCCGTGTATCGGGTCAAAGCGCTCGTCGACGTCTCGACCAGCTCGGGTCCGCAACGCTTCGCGGTCCATTCGGTAGCGGGGTACGTCACGGTGGAAGCGATGACCCGAGGTCAGGAGGAGCCCCTCGCGTCGTCGCTCGTGGCCATCGGCCTGGAGCTGGATCGGGCGGATCTTCACGCACGGCTTGCCTCGGTCTGCCTCCCGACGACGGCGCCGCCGGCCTCCGCGGCGCAGTTGCGTCGCCTCACCAGATTTCGCACGTGAGACGACGAGGGCTCAGCCCATGACCAACTGAAATGTGAAAGTGAGCGGTCCGGGCGGGCGTCATCTCCGGCCGTTGTCGCAAGTGGGTGCGAGGCACGCGGACAAGTTACACCCTCTGTGCCCTAAACTGAGCGACATGAGTAACATTCCCGCGGAACTGGCGTATACCTCAGAACATGAATGGGTCAAAGACCTCCAGGACGACAACACCTACCGGGTGGGCATCACGGATCACGCCCAAGACGAACTGGGTGAAGTGGTCTTCGTGGACCTGCCTCAGGTGGGGGATCAAGTTTCCGCCGGCTCCGTTGTGGGCGAGATCGAATCCACCAAGTCCGTCAGTGACCTCTTCGTTCCGATTTCCGGTGAAATCACTGAGGTCAACCCCGAGCTCGAGGACAACCCCGGCGCTGTGAACGCCTCCCCCTACGAGGACGGCTGGCTCTTCACAATCCGCGCCGATTCTCCGGAGGCGACCAAGGACCTCTTGGACGCTGACCAGTATCAGCATCAGCTGGACTGACCCGCAGACTCCACACTCAGGAGAAAGATACCTATGTCAAAGCAGGACAGCTCCGTACCCAACTCGGGGCCGGAAACCACATCCATTCAGATTGTCGCGGATGTTCTCTCCACCGCCGCTCGGCACAAGATGTCCGAGAGTGAGCAAAATGCGGTCGCCGCATTACCCCCTGGTTCCGCGTTGCTTCTGGAAACCAACGGCGGACTCACGGGTTCACGTTTCCTGCTGGACCGTGACGAAGTCATTGCCGGCCGTCACCCCGCGTGCTCCATTTTCCTGGACGACGTCACGGTGTCCCGAAGGCACGCGGGCTTCCTTCGTCGGTCGAACTCCTACGAGCTGGTGGACCAGTCCTCGCTCAACGGCACCTACGTCAACGGTGACCGCGTGGACTCCAAGCACTTGGAAAATGGGGACGAAGTCCAGATCGGTAAGTTCCGGTTCACCTTTTACCATTCCGTTCAAAAGGACTCCTGACACTACTCATGCCTGAATCCGGACACTCGCAGACCTCGCTGGTGGGTATCGGGGTGCTTCTACGACAACTGCAGCCCGAGTTCCCCGGCCTGTCCGCCTCCAAGATCCGTTTCTTGGAGGACCAGGGGCTGGTGCGCCCGCATCGCACAGCCTCGGGGTACCGCAAGTACTCGAAAGAAGACATCGACAGGTTGGCCACGGTGTTGCGCCTTCAACAGGAGCGTTACCTTCCGTTGAAGGTCATTCGCGACCGTCTGGATCGTGGGGAAGACCCGGGAGCGGAGGCCGAACCGCAAGAGCCGCGCGAGAGTGAGCGAGCGACGTCGACGGCGCCCGGTCAAGAACCGCAGGATCCGCACCAGGCAATGGCCCATCCCGTCCGTCAATCCGGGCGGCGTTACACCCTGCGTGAGGTGGCCGCCCGCACCGGTGCCGAGACCACCCTGCTGCGGGATCTGATGAACAACGGCTGGCTCGTGGAACGCGCGGGGTACTTCGACGACTACGCGCTCACGGTCGCGGCCACGGCCAAGCGGCTGAGCGCCTACGGTATCGAACCGCGTCACCTACGGGCTCTGCGCGGTGCTTCGGAGCGCATGATCGGACTCGTGGAGGGAACCATTGCCCCGCTCATCAGCCGCCGAGACCCTGTGTCCCGCGAGAAAGCCCCACAGCGGGCCCGGGAAATCGCGTCTCTGTGTCTGACCATGACTACAGCCCTGCTGAACTCCCAACTCAAAGACACTCTCCGTCCCTTCGAACAGGAGCGCTAGGTGGCTTCCCCGGACGTACCCATGGAAGTGGCCGGAGTCCGCATGGACGTACCCACCGGGCAGCCGGTGGTGGTGCTGCGCGAAGTCAACGGCGCTCGACATCTGCCGATCTGGGTGGGCACCAACGAGGCGACCTCGATCGTCTTCGCCATGCAGGGCATTAAGCCGCCCCGCCCCCTCACGCATGACCTGCTGATCTCCGTGGTGGACGCACTGGGCCACAACATCTCTCGGGTGGTCATCCACACGGTGGAGGACACCGTGTTCCACGCCGCCATCGAGTTCGACCACGGAATCGTGGTGGATGCCAGGGCCTCGGATGCGCTCGCGGTGGCCGTGCGAACCAAATCCCGGATCGTGTGCGCCCAATCCGTGCTGGAAGATTCCGGTCTTGTGTTGAGCGCGGATGGTGAGCTGCGCGAGCAGCCGGCCCCGGACCAGGCGGAAGCCGACGTCCAGGTGCGTGAGTTCCGTGACTTTCTGGATCACGTGGACCCTGACGATTTCCAGACCTGACAGGGAGTTCGGCGGGTGAGCTGACGTCGCGACACGTTGGGACCCCGTACAAATGTCTTTGACCCACCGCACCCCGAGGTCTACCGTCTAATCATTACCGAGAACTGTCTTCCGGTAACTCAGCCATGAACCACCCCAGCCGATCCCGAGGAGGATATGTGAGCCACGGAGACCTTCCGCTGGATGTAGCAGATCCGCTCCAGTCTTCTCTCGCGGGCGGCACACAGGGGATGCTGTTCGATGAGGATCTGGTCAGTTTCGACGAGACCGTCGGGTTCCGCGGACCCACGGCCTGCAAAGCTGCCGGCATCACCTACCGTCAACTCGACTATTGGGCGCGCACCAGTCTGGTCGAGCCCACGGTGCGCGGCGCCAAGGGCTCCGGTTCGCAACGCTTGTACTCCTTCCGCGACATCCTGGTTCTCAAGGTCGTGAAGCGACTATTGGACACGGGTGTCTCGCTGCAGCAGATTCGTTCCGCCGTGGGCGCCCTGCGGCTGCGTGGGATCGAGGATCTCACGCAGCTCACGTTGATGTCCGACGGCGCCAGCGTGTACGAATGCACGTCACCCCACGAGGTCATCGACCTGGTCCAGGGGGGACAGGGGGTCTTCGGCATTGCCGTGGGCCGGGTCTGGCGCGAAATAGAGGGCGCGTTGGCGTCCATGCCCGCGGAGCACACGGCGGTGGCCACCGCCGACGCCGCCGAGGATTTTCCCGAGGACGAGCTCTCCGCCCGTCGGGCGCGCCGTCGCAAGAAAAACGCCGGCTGACGCGTCCCGCTAACTCGACGCCGTCCCCAGCGAAACGGCCTCCGATTCCGTCATGAGGCGGTGACTACCTCAGGAGCCCGGCGAGGATGGTGCTGAAGCGCTCGGCCAGAACCGCGGCTTGTTCCCCGGGCCATCTGTGCACGGGCCAAGCAGCACCTTGAACCTGTTGCATGACGGGAGCATCCGGGAGAATCGGGTGCACCACGAGGTCACCGAACAACTCATGAAGTTCATTGATGCGGTGCGCGTGTTCTGAGAAGTCTTTTCGAGCCCGGTTCACGATCACACCCGCGGCGGGTACGGCCCAGAGTTTGGAACCCTCGAACTGGGCCAGCGCGGTCATCGTCCGCTTGGTGCCGGCCACGGAGAAGAGCGAGGGCTCGGCAACGGAGAGCACCTTGTGGGAGGCCGCCCACGCCATGCGGGTCAGTGCGGTAAGGCTGGGCGGGCAGTCAATGAGTACCAGCTCGTACGTGTCAACCCCCTGAAGCACTGTTTCCAGACGCTTGAGATCCTTGACCTTGAAGCCGGAACGGTCCAAATGCGAGGACACCGCGGAACCCGGTGCCACGTCCAGGACGGGCCGGGGGGAGGATTCGGGGGTGATGGGGTGCGCGGTCCACGACGCGGCAACTGTGATCTTGGACACGGCGCCTTTCTTCGGTTTGCGCAGAATGGAACCGATGTCGCGGGAGCCGTGAGCGCGGACGCCGAGAGCGGTGGAGGCATCGGCGTGGGGGTCGAGATCGATCACGAGAGTGGGGATGCCCGCAGCCAAGGCGGCCGAGGCCAGACCGAGAGTTACCGATGATTTACCCACGCCGCCCTTGAGGCTGCTGATGCTGACGATCTGCACTGTGTCCTCTCCCCGTTCAGTGTCCCGGCCACCGGGACACAACCCTGTCCATGCTAATGGCTGGACTGATAGCGATTTCGTCACGAAAGAACAGAATCCGGTACACAGTGTGGTCAGTCCACACGTATGATGTAGGTCTCACGTATGCTGAGACAGCTAGTTCGCTATCTAACGCAGCGCCCTTCGAGGCCCACTGGTCCGGGGGTGCGGAACGGCAGTACATGTTCTCCAAAATCCTGGTGGCCAACCGCGGCGAAATCGCTATCCGAGCATTTCGTGCCGCGTACGAACTCGGCGCGAAAACCGTGGCCGTGTTCCCGCACGAAGACCGTAATTCCATCCACCGTCAGAAATCTGACGAGGCGTACCCCATTGGCCAGGAAGGTCACCCGGTGCGCGCGTACCTGGACGTGGACGAGGTTGTTCGTGTCGCCAAAGAATCCGGCGCCGATGCCATTTACCCCGGCTACGGCTTCCTGTCCGAGAACCCCGAACTTGCCCGCGCCGCCGATGCCGCGGGCATTAAGTTTGTCGGGCCCAAGGCAGAGATCCTGGAACTGGCGGGCAACAAGGTAGCGGCCCTGCGTGCCGCGAAGCGCGCGGGCATCCCCACATTGCAGTCAACCGAACCCTCCTCGGACAAGGACCAGCTGATCGAGGAGGCCGAGATGATCGGCTACCCGCTGTTCGTGAAGGCCGTGGCCGGCGGCGGCGGGCGCGGCATGCGCCGGGTGGAGGCTTCCAAGGACCTGCCCGGTGCACTCGACGCCGCCATGCGGGAAGCGGACACCGCGTTCGGTGACCCCACCGTGTTCATCGAGCAGGCAGTACTGCGCCCACGGCACATCGAGGTGCAAATTCTCGCGGACAACGAGGGCAACGTGGTGCACCTGTTCGAGCGTGACTGCTCACTGCAGCGCCGCCACCAGAAGGTCATCGAGATCGCCCCGGCGCCCAACCTGGACGATGACATCCGTCAGGCCCTGCACCGCGACGCCGTCAAGTTCGCCAAGGAACTCGGGTACGTCAACGCCGGCACCGTGGAATTCCTGGTGGACACCGCCGGCGAGCGCGCCGGTGAGCACGTGTTCATCGAAATGAACCCGCGCATCCAGGTGGAGCACACCGTGACCGAGGAAATCACGGACATCGATCTGGTTCAGGCGCAGCTGCGCATTGCCGCCGGTGAGACCCTCGAAGATCTCGGGATCAGCCAGGACACCCTGCGCGTGCGCGGCGCCGCTCTGCAGTGCCGCATCACCACCGAGGACCCCGCCAACGACTTCCGCCCGGATGTCGGCAAGGTCTCGGCCTACCGCTCCGCCGGCGGTGCGGGCGTCCGCCTGGACGGTGGCACGCTTTACGCCGGAGCCGAGATCTCCCCGCACTTCGACTCGATGCTGGTCAAGCTCACGTGCCGCGGAGGCGACTACACGACCGCGGTTCACCGAGCGCGCCGTTCCCTGGCGGAGTTCCGGATCCGCGGTATCGCCACCAATATCCAGTTCCTGCAGGCCGTCCTGGACGACCCGGACTTCATTGCCGGAGACGTGGCCACCGACTTCATCGAGAACCACCCGGAGCTGCTGCGCGGCAAGACCTCCGCGGACCGTGCGACCCGCGCCCTGACCTACCTGGCCGAGGTCACGGTCAACAAGCCCAACGGCGACCGCGTGGACGGTATCGACCCCCGTACCAAGCTGCCCCATTACCCGGGCGACAAGTCCGACGAGCCCTACCGCAGCCCCTTCGACGGCCCCTCGACCCACGAGCCGCCGGCCGGCTGGCGCCAGGTGCTCCAGGAGAAGGGCCCGGAAGGGTTCGCCCGGGAACTGCGCGCGTACGAACCTCTGGCGGTCACGTCCACCACCTTCCGTGACGCCCACCAGTCGCTGCTGGCCACCCGGGTGCGCACCCGTGATCTGCTCGCGGCGGCGCCGGCCTACGCGCACACCCTGCCGGGCCTGCTGTCGATCGAGGCCTGGGGCGGTGCGACCTACGACGTCGCTCTGCGCTTCCTGGGCGAGGACCCCTGGGACCGCTTGCGCCGCCTGCGCGAGGCGCTGCCGAACATCCCCATCCAGATGCTGTTGCGCGGTCGCAACACCGTGGGTTACACGCCGTATCCCACCGAGGTGACCAACGCGTTCGTCGCAGAGGCCGCAGAAACCGGCGTGGACATCTTCCGTATTTTTGATGCCCTCAACGATGTGGACCAGATGCGCCCGGCGATCGAGGCCGTTCGCGCCACCGGGACCGCCGTGGCCGAGGTGGCCCTGTGCTACACCGGTAACCTGCTGGATCCCCGGGAAGAGGTCTACACCCTCGAGTACTACCTGGATCTCGCTCAGAAGTGTGTGGATGCCGGCGCCCACGTCCTGGCCATCAAGGACATGGCCGGGCTGTTGCGTCCGGAAGCCGCCCGCAAATTGGTCACGGCGCTGCGCGAGCGTTTCGACCTCCCGCTGCACCTGCACACCCACGACACCGCGGGGGGCCAGTTGGCCACCCTCATGGCCGCCTCGGAAGCCGGCGTGGACGCCGTGGACGTTGCGTCCGCATCAATGGCGGGCACCACGTCGCAGGTCTCCGCGTCCGCGCTGGTCGCCGCGCTCGAGAACACCGAACGTGACACCAACCTGGGTCTGGATGCCGTGAGCGATCTGGAACCCTACTGGGAAGTGGTGCGCGGGATCTACAAGCCCTTCGAATCGGGGCTGAACAGCCCCACGGGTCGCGTGTACCGTCATGAGATCCCGGGCGGGCAGCTCTCGAACCTGCGCCAGCAAGCCATTGCGCTGGGCCTGGGCGAGAAGTTCGAGGCCATCGAGGACATGTACTTCGCCGCGGACAAGATGCTCGGCCACCTGGTCAAGGTGACCCCGTCCTCCAAGGTGGTGGGTGACCTCGCGCTGCAGCTGGTCGGTATGGATGTGGACCCGACGGAGTTCGAGGAGAACCCCAACACGTTCGACATCCCGGACTCCGTGATCAACTTCCTGGCCGGTGAGCTCGGTACCCCGCCGGCGGGGTGGCCCGAGCCGTTCCGTTCCAAGGCTCTCGAGGGTCGCAACGTGACCCTCGGGGACAAGGAACTCAGCAATGAGGATCAGGAGGGGCTCAACCAGCCCGGCGAGACGCGCCGTGCCACGCTGAACCGTTTGCTGTTCGCCGGGCCCACCAAGGAGTTCGAGGCATCACAGACCAAGTACGGTGACCTGTCCGTGCTGCACACCCGTGACTTCCTCTACGGTCTGCGCCAGGACTTCGAACACGTGATCTCCCTGGGCAAGGGCGTGCGACTGCTGGTGACCCTGCAGGCCATTTCCGAACCGGATGACAAGGGCATGCGCACCGTGATGGTCACCCTGAACGGACAACTGCGTTTGTTGGAGATCCGGGACAACTCCGTGAAGACGGACTCCGTGGAGCTGGAGAAGGCCGATTCCGCCAACCCGGGTCACGTGGCGGCGCCGTTTGCCGGTGCCGTCACGGTCACGGTGGCCGAAGGCGACACCGTGGAGCCCGGTCAGGCCGTGGCCACGATCGAGGCCATGAAAATGGAGGCCTCCATCACCACGCCCACCGGCGGGACGGTCTCGCGGATCGCCCTGCGGGACGTTGCGCAGGTCAGCGGCGGTGATCTGGTGTTGGTGATCGAGACCGATTGATCGCCGATTTGCCAAGCTCCCTAGGATGGGATCCATGCGCGAATTCGATCTCATCATTGTGGGCTCCGGCTCCGGCAACTCCATCCTCACGGAGGAGTATCAGGACCTGAACGTGGCCATCGTGGAACCGGGTACTTTCGGTGGAACGTGCCTCAACGTGGGGTGCATCCCCACCAAGATGTACGTGTACCCGGCCACGGTGGCCCGCGAAGCCGAGGACGCGTCCCGCCTCGGGGTCAGGGCGAGCGTGGACTCGGTGGACTGGCAGGCCATGCGGGATCGGATCTTCACCAGAATTGACGCCATAGCCAATGGGGGTCTGACCTACCGCCAATCCCTGGAGAACGTGAGCGTGATCCAGGAGTACGTCCACTTCGTGGAGCCCAAGGTTCTGGAGACCGAGTCGGGGGAGCGAATTACCGCTCCACATATCGTACTGGCCAACGGCTCACGCGTTCAGCTTCCGGAGATTCCCGGCATCGACCTTCCCGGGGTGCACACCTCGGACACCGTGATGCGCCTGGACGAGCTGCCCGAATCAATCATTGTGGTGGGTGGCGGTTACATAGCCGCCGAGTTCTGTCACGTGTTCAACGGTCTGGGGTCCAAGGTCACCCAGCTCAACCGTTCCGAGCGGCTGCTGCGTCATCACGATGACACCATCGCCGAGCGGTTCAAGCGCGAAGCGGCCCTGCAATGGGACCTGCAAGTGAACCGCTCGATCACCGGGATCGAGCAAGCGGCGGACGGGAAACTCACGGTGAGCGCCGCGGCGTCGGACGAATCCCAGCAGAGCTGGGAGGGGACGGCGGACGTGGTCCTGATGGCCACCGGGCGCGTGCCCAACGCGGACACCCTCAATCCCGAGGCGGCACACCTGGATGTGTCCGATTCCGGTCTGCTGGCCGTGGACGACTACCAGCGGGTGCTCAGCAATGGCCAGCCCGTCGAGGGACTATGGGCCCTGGGAGACGTGTGCTCGCCGTACCAGCTCAAACACGTGGCCAATGCGGAAGCCCGCACGGTCGCGCACAACGTGGTGCACCCGGAATCGCTGCGCGCAACTGACCACCGCTACGTGCCCTCGGCCGTGTTCACGGACCCACAGATCGCGACCGTGGGCATGACGGAACAGCAGGCACGCATCTGGGCCGGGGAGAACAATACGGAAATCACCGTGAAGGAACAGAGATTCGGTGATGTCGCCTACGGCTGGGCCATGGAGGATTCGGTGGGGATCTGCAAGCTCATTGCGGACAAGAGCACCGGATTGCTGCTGGGCGCGCACTTGATCGGTAAGGATTCATCCAACCTGATTCAGCCGCTGATCCAGGCCATGTCCTTCGGGCAGACCGCTCAGCAAATGGCTCGCGGTCAGTACTGGATCCACCCGGCACTGGCCGAAGTGATCGAGAACGCGCTGCTCGGACTGGATCTCCCCGAACAGGACTGAGATGCACACGCGGAACTGAACACCGCGCCGAGATGGGGCACCAACACTCAGGACCCCAACGCACAGCGGGAGGCCCGGCCGGTCACTGATCGGCCGGGCCTCCGGCTACATCCCGAGATGGGTGCGCCCTCACCTACTTGGTGTAGAGAGCATCGATCTGCTGGGCGTAATCCTCGATGACCTTGGCGCGCTTGAGCTTCATGGACGGCGTCAGGTAACCGTCCTCAATCGTGAAATCGTGGTCCAGGATCTCGAACTTGCGGATGCTTTCCGCGCGGGAGACCTTGGCGTTGGCGTGGTCCACGATTTTCTGGACGTGCTCGATGACCGCCGGCTCCTTGGCGGCCTGCGCCGGTGTCAGTGACGAGTCCAGACCCAGGGTCGGCAGGACCCTGGGCAGGGTGTCCGGATCCAGGGTGATGAGCGCGGAGATGAAGGATCGGTTGTCACCGAGCACAATGATCTGCCCCACGGTGGCCGAGGCCCTGATTGGATCTTCCAGCAGGTTGGGCACCACGTTCTTACCCGCGGCGGTCACAATGATTTCCTTCTTGCGTCCGGTCACGGTCAGCAGTCCCTCGTCATCGAGGACGCCCAGATCGCCGGTCGCAAACCAGCCGTCGTGGAAGCTTTCCGCGGTCTTGCCCGGCATGCCGTGGTAAGCGCGGAACACGTTGTTGCCACGCACCAGGATCTCCCCGTCCTGGGCAATCGCGATCTCGTGGCCCGGGATCGGGTGGCCCACGGTGCCCAAACGGTTGATGCTGGGGAAATTCGCGGAGATGGGTGCGGTCGTTTCGGTGAGGCCGTAACCCTCCACCACGTAGACGCCTATCCCGTTGAAGAAGTGACCCAGACGCGAGCCCAGGGCGGCACCGCCGGACACGGCGTAGCGAACCGCACCTCCCATGGCGTTGCGCAGCGTGGAGTACACGAGCTTGTCGTAGAGCCGATGCTGGGCCTCGAGCAGCGGGGAGACCTTGCCCGCCTGCGAGGCCTTGGACCACTCGACGGCCACGGAGACGGCCCGGGCGAAAATGAGCTTCTTCACGGGGGAGGCCGCCGAGGCCTTCAGGCGCGCGCCCACGAAGATCTTCTCGAACACGCGAGGTACGGCCAGGATGAATGTGGGGTTGAACCGCCCCAGGTCCTCCATGAGCCCGGAGACGTCCGGGGTGTGGGCCAGGGTGACGCCGGCGTCCAGCGCGATGACTTCCACGAACCGTGCAAACACGTGGGCCAGCGGCAGGAACAACAGCGTGCGGGCACCCGGATAAATGACTTCCGAGGCCACGGGAATGGTGTTGGCCGCGCATCCGACAAAGTTTCGGTGAGTCAGTTCGCAGCCCTTGGGCGGGCCGGTGGTCCCCGAGGTGTAGATCAGGGTGGCGGTGTCGTCCAGGGAGATTCCGCCGTGTGGGTTGTCGAAATCCGTCCGGTCGGCACCTTCGGCAATGAAGGTCTCCAGTGATGACTTCTGATCCGCCGTGTCGAAAACACACATGCGGGACACGGCATCGAACGGGGTGATGGCGGCGGCCAGCTCAACGCGTTCGGCCAACTCATCGGTTTCCACGAAAATCGCCCGCGCCTTGGAATCGGACAGGATCCAGGCGATCTGGTCCGGGGAAGACGTGTCGTACACGGGTACGGGCACGGCGCCGACCCACCACAGGGCGAAGTCCACCAGCGACCACTCGTAGCGGGTGCGGCTCAGGATGCCCACGCGGTCGCCGGGTTGAATGCCCCGAGCGGCCAAGCCACGGGCCACGGCAATGACCTCGTCGCGGAACTCTCGCGCCGTGACATCGCGCTCCTTGCCTTCGGCCAGGATCGTGTACAGGACAAGGTCCGGGTTTTCGCGTGCTTGGCGGGCCAGGATCTCGGCCACGCTGTTGTGCGGAAGCGGGTCAACGGCGGGGGGTACGCTCACGCGTCTCATGGGTCACCCTTCTGTGCAAGGACTTTCAGCCAGCCTACTGTGTGATGCGGATCATGCCGCGGCATGTATGGACGTGTCCACCGTCAGCTCGGAAAAACTCGTTCAGACCACGGCGCCGTCGTCATCCCGGGGATCCTCGGGAAGAGCGCGAAACACCAGGTACAGACCACCGATCAAGCCGGCGACACCGGCGGCCCACACCACCGCGGGCAGCGAACCGGGCAGCACCGCCAGGCCCACCATGATGACGAGCACCGCAAGAATCACTGTAACGGCTCGGATCATCGTGGCACTCACACCGCGGGTGATCTCTCCAGGATCGGGGTTGTACGACTCGTCCTCCTCGGACTCGAAGAGCTCGAGGGGTACCTCCGCGGCGGGTTGCTCCCGGGGTTCCCACGGAATCTCATCGGCCCAGGGCTCGGCCCCCTCATCATCGCGGGGCACGTTGTCCCAGTCGTTGCCGTCAATGATGCGGCGGAAATCGTCGTCGGGCCGGGAGTCCTCGGGGTCGCGTGCGCTCATGCCGACGCCGCCACCTCACCGGCGGAGTGCGTCAGACCAAGGCCGCGCATGAGGTTCTGTACCGCCTGACGGGAGGCCGTTTCCACGATGCCCTGGTCGTAGTCCATGGTGGCCACGTGAAAACTGTTGGGCAGGGCAATCACTTCCACCGGCCCCGCGCTGCGCTCGCGGATGAGGTCCACGGACGCACCCGCCACCACGTGGTCCTCCGCCGAGCGGAAGACGAGGGCCGGAGCGCTCACCGCGGGAAGCGTCTTGATCGCCTGTCGAATCAGGAGGTTGAGCTGGGCCACCGCGGCCAGCGGAGTGCGGTCATAGGTGACCTCACCCTCGGAGGGTCGCTTGATGTCGCTGCCGATTCCGGGGACCGAGGTCACTACGTGGCGGGCAATATGGCTGTACGCGGCGGCACGGTTGGTCAACGCCAGAGCGGGATTGACCAGGAGCAGTCCCGCCACCCGGTACCGGGCGGCCAGCTGAACCGCCAAGGCGCCACCCATGGACAAACCACACACCACCACGTGGTCGTGCCGGGAACGCAACCGCCAGTACTCCTCGTCCACGGCGTCGCGCCACGCGTGCCAGTTCTCCTTGGCCAAGTCCTCCCACGAGGTGCCGTGACCCGGCAGGAGCGGAACGGACACGGACGGGTGGTGGCCGGCGGCGTCGTCGGCGTGGTGGATGGCGCGCGCCCACTCGATGACCGAGGCGGTCGTGGACGTGAACCCGTGCAGCACCAGCACCCCCACGGACGCGGAACCGGGGAAGAACTGATGGCCGTGTGTGGCGGGATCGAAGCTCATGGCGCCATTGTGCCAGCCCGGGCACAAGGCATGAGAGAATCCAGCGGTGAAGTCGCTACGCGCACTGCTGATCCGCGCGTACCAGACCCGTTCGACGCCGCGGTCACGTGGTTCAACAAAAGCTTTCCGGAAGGATCCGAGTCATGGTGTACATGTTCCTCAAGCGCTACGTGGTGGGCCCCGTGGTGAACACGGTTTACCGACCCAAGGCGATCGGATTGGAGAACGTCCCCTCCCAGGGTGCGGCCATCCTGGCGAGTAACCACCTGTCCATCTCGGATTCCGTGTTCATGCCGGTGGCGGTGCCCCGCCAGGTCTATTTCCTGGCCAAGTCCGAGTACTTCACCGGCCCCGGGGTCAAGGGCAAGGTCGTGGGGGCCTTCTTCCGCGCCATCAACCAGATCCCCATGGACCGCAATGGGGGCAAGGCCAGCGCCAAGGCCCTGAGCGCCGGCGGTCAGGCCCTGCAGGACGGGAAGCTGCTGGGAATTTATCCGGAGGGCACGCGCTCGCCGGACGGTCGCCTGTACCGCGGCAAGATCGGTGTGGCTCGTCTGGCGCTGGAAACCGGCGCGCCCGTGGTGCCGATCGCGATGGTCGGTACGGACAAGATCCAGCCGCTGGGGTCCAAGTTCCCGGACCCCCGGAAGGCCAAGGTCACCACGATTTTCGGCAAGCCGCTGGACTTCTCCCACCTCAAGGGCCGGCACGGGGATCACGCCCTCATGCGTGAAGTCACCGACCAGATCATGGTGGCCATCCAGGAACTGTCCGGCCAGGAGACCGCGGACGTGTACGCCGCCAACCACAAGAAAGAACTGGCGGAGCATAAACGTGAACAGTTCAAGACCCAGGTCAAGGACGCCGCCGAATCCGCCCGTGAAAAGGGCCGCTCGATGTCCGCCACCGTGTCCCAGCAGGCGGAGCAACTGGGTTCCAAACTGCCCGGCCGTTCACATGATGGTAACGATGACCACCCCTCGGACCGGAACGCCTAGACTGGGACAATGACCTCTGTAACCCAGTCTGAACAAGCACGCTCCAGGACTACCCCCTCACCCAGTGCCGCCAACTATCCCGGGCTGGACGAGTGGCGTCAGCGGACCATTGGTCAGCACCCGCAGTGGTCCGAGCACCCGGATTTCGCCTCCGCCATTGAGGAGCTCAACACTGTTCCGCCGCTGGTCTTTGCCGGTGAGGTGGACCTGCTGCGGGAGCGCCTGGCATCCGTGGCCGCGGGCGAGGCATTTTTCCTGCAGGGTGGCGACTGCGCCGAGACGTTCGGCGGTGCCACCGCGGACAAGATCTCCGGCCGCGTTCAGACCCTGCTGCAAATGGCCGTGGTCCTGACCTACGGCGCCTCACTGCCCGTGGTGAAGATGGGCCGCATGGCGGGTCAGTTCTCCAAACCCCGCTCCTCCAACCTGGAGACCCGCGGTGATCAGACCCTGCCGTCCTTCCGCGGTGAGATGGTCAACGGTTTTGATTTCAACGAGTCCTCCCGCGTTCACGACCCCAACCGCATGCTGCGCGGCTACCACACCTCCGCCTCCACGCTGAACCTCATTCGTGCCTTCACCACCGGCGGTTTCGCGGACCTGCGCCGCGTGCACGCCTGGAACATGGGCTTCGCGGCCAACCCCGCCTACGCCCGCTACGAATCCATGGCCCGCGAAATCGATCACGCGGTCAAGTTCATGGCGGCCTGCGGCGCCGACTTCGACGCGCTCAAGACCACCGAGTTCTTCGCCGGTCACGAGGCGTTGTTGCTCGACTACGAGCGCGCGTTGACCCGTATCGATTCCCGCACGCACCTGCCGTACGGCACATCCGGGCATTTCCTGTGGATCGGGGAGCGCACCCGCGAGCTCGACGGCGCCCACGTGGACCTGCTCTCGCGGCTGCGCAACCCCATTGGTGTGAAGCTCGGCCCGTCCACCACGGGTGAGGATGCCTTGCGTTTGATCGACGCCCTGGACCCGAAGCGCGAACCGGGTCGACTCACGTTCATCATCCGCATGGGCGCCAAGAACATCCGCGAGAAACTCCCGGCCATCATTCAGGCGGTCGAGGGTTCCGGCGCCAAGCCCGTGTGGGTCACCGACCCCATGCACGGCAACACCGTGTCCCTTCCGTCCGGGTACAAGACCCGCAACTTCGACGACGTGGTGGACGAGGTCCGCGGCTTCTTCGAGGTGCACCAGTCCCTGGGTACGTTCCCGGGTGGCATCCACGTGGAGATGACCGGCGACGACGTCGCCGAGTGCCTGGGTGGTTCGGACCCGGTCAATGAGTCCTCCTTCGCGGAGCGCTACGAAACATTGTGCGACCCGCGACTGAACCACATGCAGTCGCTGGAAATCGCGTTCCTCGTGGCGGAGTACCTCTCCGCGCAACGCTGAGCCCGTTCAACCACCATCGCGGCACCGCCGGATGATTTCCGCCAAGGATGTCATTCGCCGGTGCCGCGGCGCGTTGGTGATCGAATCGTCCTCAGAACACCGTGAGGATCACGGTGTCGCCGTCCTCGCGCTGGTGAATCACGCGGTCCAGAGTGGATCCCACGGGGCGGTTCACCTCCACGGTGAATCCCAGTTCCTCCAATGACTCCCGTGCGGAATCCACGGTCTGACCGACCACGTTGGGAACCTCCTCCGTGGGGCTGGCCGTGGCGACGGTAAGGCCCACGGCCGAGCCCTCTTCGGCCTTGGACCCCGAGGCCGGTTGCTGCTCCACCACGGTGCCCTCGGGTTCCTCCGAGAACCGGGACTGTACGGCGCCCACGGAGAAACCCGCCTGGCTGATTGCGTTGCGGGCCTCGTCCAGGGACATGCCCTCGAACAACGGCACGTCCAACTGGGCCGGACCTTCCGAAACCACCAACACCACCTGTTCGATCCCGCGCACCTGGGAGGATGCCCCGGGATCCGTGGCAATCACGGACCCGGCAGGGATCTGGGCGTTAGTCGCCGTGTGCACGCCCACGTTGCTGATCCCGGCCGCGTCCAGGGTGCGTTCCGCAGTGGCCACGGGCACACCCGACACATCGGGCACGGTGGCGGCGGCGGTCCCCGGCCCGGAGGCCAGCCACCAGCCCAAGAACCCGGCCAGGGCCAGAGACAGGACGAACAGCACGGCGCCGATGGCCAGGTGCAGCGGTTCGGGTTGTGGGTTGAGCATGACGCGGGGTTGTTCCGGCGTGCGATGCGCGGTGGAGCCTGCCGCCGTGATGGCCACGGTCCGGGTTGCATCCAGGTCTTCCCGGGGCAAAATGCCGGCGGCCGGAACAGTCCGATACGCCGGAGCGGACCGCGGCAATGACTGGGTCTCATCCGACGGGGGAATCAGGTCGGTCGGCTGATCCAGCGAGGCCGAATCAATTACGGGTGGCAACGACCGTTGAATTGCGAGGGCAAGGTCCAGGAGGGCGGCGGCGTCGGCGGGGCGGGCCCTTGGATCGCGCGCGGTGCAGCGCAGCACGAACTCGTCCAGGCTGCCAGGGATCCCGTGGGACGTGCGACTCGGTGCGGGGACGTCGCGACTGACGTGGGAGGTGGCCACCTGCAGTGCGGTGCCGGTGTAAGGCCGGGAGCCGGTGAGCATTTCGTAGGTCATGATGCCCACGGCGTACACGTCGCACCGCTGATCCACGGGTTCGTGGCCCACGAGTTCGGGGGCGGCGTACGCGACCGTGCCCAGGATGGTGCTGCTCGTGGAGGTGTGCTCGTCCACCGCGCGCATCAAACCGAAGTCCGCCACCTTGACGTCCCCGCCGGTGGTCAACAGCACGTTCTCCGGTTTGATGTCTCGGTGGACCATGCCGGAGCGATGCGCCTGGGCCAGGCCGCGCAGCACGGGGATCAACAGTTCCAGGGCGCGGCGCGCGGTCATGGGGGATTCGCGGGCAATCACCTGGCGCAGAGTGGGTCCGTCCACGTACTCGAGGACCAGGTACACCACGCCGTCCTCCGTGTGACCCTGATCCAGTACGGCGACCACGTTGGGGTGGTGCAAGCGTGCGGCGGCCTTGGCCTCACGCTGGGCGCGTTCCACGAATTTGGGGTCGTGCGCGTAGTGGCCGTGGATGATTTTCAGCGCCACGGGACGGTCGAGGCGCTCATCCAACCCCACGTAGACGGAGGCCGTTCCGCCCGTGGCCAATCGCCGCTGGATCCGGTAACGCCGGTCCAGCAACGTGCCGCTCAGGCGGTCCTGCTGAGAATGATCAGGCAAATCGTTTTTCCTGAGCGGAAACCGCCCGTACGTAGTCCTTGGTGTCCGAGAACAAACCATAGGTCTTCACACCGTGCAGACCCTGGTAATACGCGGCGATACCCATCTCCTTGGACGGCGTCTTGTCCTGGAGTTCCTTGATGATGGCCACACCGGCGGTGACATTGTCGCGCGCGTCCAACAGGTCCAGATCGCGACCCACCAGCTGGGACGCCCACTCTCCCGCGGACGGGATGACCTGCATGGTTCCCACGGCATCCGCGGGGGAGACCACGCCCTGCTGGAAACCGGATTCCTGAGCGGCATGAGCCAGCGCCAACGTGGGTTCCACGCCCATTGACTCAGCGGTCTCTCGGACCAGGGATTGCAGGGCTTCCTGGGACGGCAGCTCCCGCTTCTGCAACTCGGCGTGGTGCTCGTTCGCCGAATTCACCACGTGCTGGGGATAGGTTCTCCCGGCGAACGTGTCGTCCACGGCGGCATTGGGTGCCGCCTTCGCAGCCTCCGGCGCCTTGGGCTCGGGTGCGGGTTCGGTCGCCGACGCCGCGGCGGGCGCCTGAGCGGCGTCGGCGGCCTGGGGCGTGGCCTGCGAGCCGGGGATGGTGAGCGTGCGCCCCGGCCGCAGCAACGAGGAGGCGTCGAGGTCGTTCGCTCGCTGCAGTTCGACCACGCTGACCCCGTGCTGGTCGGCGAGGTCCCACACGGTGTCCCCGGGGGCAACGGTGTGCTGCGCGCTCGGAGGCCGGGGCTCCGACGGCTCGGCGGGCTCGGCCTCGGTATGTTCTTTGGGCCGACCGGGGATCGCGAGGCGATCCCCGGGGCGGACCATGGCGTGAGCCGGGATCTTGTTGGCGTTCATCATGTCGGTCACCGTCACGCCGTGTTTGGTGGCCAGGGACCACACGGAATCACCGGGGGCCACGGTGATCTCGCCCCGCGTGTGAGCATGCTGGGAGGCCGCATTGTTCTGAGGTGTCACCGGCGAGTGCGCGTGGGCCGCGCCCAGGGAACCGAGGGCGGAGAGAGCCGCCAGCGCGGTGACAGCGGAGCCCTTGGTGGCCCTGCGCGCCCACGCGGACCGGGCGGACGGGCGATGTTCTGGTGGCTCAACCGGCATGTTCGTGCTTCCTGCCTAAGTACGAGGGTGAGGGGGAAGGCCACCGACTCGCGGGAGCCGTGACAGCGTCTCCAGAGTACCTGACCTGGCCGGACGAGTTGAAGACATGAACCTGACCGCCAACCGTGGCAAAGTATTGTCCGTGAATCATTCATCCGAGATCAGCGCCGAAACCTTTGCCGAACTTGACTCCTTGGTGGGGGAGTGGACGTATCTGCCCGATATCGCCCAGGCCCTGGACATCCAGATCACCAAGGTGCACCGCATGATGGACCAGGGAGAGTTCCTGGAGGTCCGCCGCCCCTCCGACGGCGTCCGCGTGGTTCCGGCGGAGTTCATGGCGGAGGGCCAGCCGCTCAACGCTCTCAAGGGCACCATTTCGGTGCTGCGCGACGCCCGCTACACGGACGAGGAGGCCATTCGCTGGCTCTTCACCGACGACGAGTCCCTTCCGGGCCGTCCCGTGGACGCGCTGCGTGAGGGTCGCAAGACCGAGGTCCGACGCCGGGCGCAAGCCCTGGGCTGGTAGCCTTACCGGCTGCGCCGCACCGCGGCGTCCGCGAGCGCGCGCAGTCCGGCGCGGGCCACCTCATTCGTGGGGAGCGTTGCCAGCTGCTGCTCGGCCGTGGCCACGAGTTCACCGATCAGAACTTCGGTGTGTCCTAGCGCCCCGCTGTCGGTCATGAGTGTGCGGGCTCGTTCTACGTCGTCTTCGCTGAGATCGGCGCGGCCCAGGGCAGAATCCAACCACTCGATCTCTGCCCGGGAGGCGCCCCTGGCGCACAGGGCGACCAGTGCGGTGCGCTTACCCTCCCTGATGTCGTCACCGGCGGGTTTGCCGGTGGTTTCCGGATCACCGAAAACCCCCAGGACGTCGTCGCGCAACTGGAATGCTTCTCCCACGGGCAGCGCGAAGGACGAGCAGTGAGCCACGAACCGCTCGTCCGCTCCCGCCAGTGCGGCGCCGATTCGTACCGGGTGTTCGACCGAGTACTTGGCCGACTTGTAGCGCAGCACGGCCAGGGCACGAGCCAGCTGCTCCTCCGGATCGTCCGGCGCGGGGGCGACCTCGGCGTGGACGTCCAAATATTGACCCACCATGACCTCGGTGCGCATGGTGTCGAAAATGGCTCGTGCCGAGCGCTCGTCGTCGCGGGGTAATTGCGCGCAGGCCTGAGCGAACAGTTGCTCGGAGAACGACAAACTCAAGTCCCCGGTCAGCACCGCGGCACCGACACCGAAGTGCGCGGCGTCATCACGCCAGCCCTGTTGTGTGTGTACCCGCTCGAACTCCCGGTGCACACTGGGCTGTCCGCGGCGGGTGTCGGAGCGATCCAGGATGTCGTCGTGGATGAGTGCCGCGGATTGAAACAACTCCAACGCGGCGGCCGCGTGCACAATGGCCGGCGCCGGGGACCCGCCGCCGGCTGCGCGCCATCCCCAGTAACACAGCCGAGCGCGCAATCGTTTGCCACCGGAGGTGAGCCGTTCAATGGAGTCCACCAGCCGCGGGGCGTCCGGGGAAATCTGGGTGACCCGCTGGCGCTCCACCGCGAAGAACTCCGCCAGCTGATCGGTGAGCGCCCGAGAGAACTGTGCGTCCTCGGCACCTGCTGCGGCTGCGGATTCTGGCGTCTCGGTCATACGGCGGGCACCTCGTGTGCTGGTGGTCTGGTGATGGCTGCCCCCGCCACGGGCGTGGAGCACCACTCCAGCCTAGCGGGGCACCCCAGGGTCCTTGCGTGTCTGAGGCGCTGCATAGGCTGGTGGCATCGCGGCGGACGAAACCGCGGTTCACCGCAGCCATGACCACGGGGAGGGCAGAGCCAATGGGTGAGTCGAGACTGTCCACGGAGCCCGCGCAAGGCCCGTCCCCGGAGCAACTGGACCGGTACCGCCGCTGCGCCATCCTGCACGTGGACATGGACATGTTCTACGTGGGTGTCGAACTACTGCGGACACCCCAGCACCGGGGCAAGCCGGTGATCGTGGCGGGTCTGGGCCCCCGATCCGTGGTGCTGTCCGCCTCGTACGAGGCGCGGAAATTCGGCGTGAATTCAGCCATGCCTCTCGTCCAGGCCCGTGCGGCGTGTCCACATGCCGTGATCCTGGAGCCCCACCGGGAGGATTACACGCAGTACTCAGGGCTGGTCATGGCCATGTTCCGTGAAATCACCGACCGCGTTGAGCAGCTCAGCGTGGACGAGGCCTTCTTGGACGTCTCCGGGGCAATCCGTCGGCTCGGGCCGCCGGCCGTTATCGCCAGGCGGATTCGTGCGGAGATCGAACACCGCACGGGACTCACCGCCTCAGTGGGTGTGGCAGAGAACAAAACGGTTGCCAAAATCGCATCCGCCCACTGCAAGCCGGACGGCCTGCTGATCGTGGAACCGCAGCACACCCTGGCATTCCTGGCGCAGCTGTCCTTAACCGCACTATGGGGAGTGGGCAAGCGAACGGCCGCCGTTCTGCAGGGTGCCGGGCTGAGCACGGTGGGGGATATCGCAGCCACCCCCGTCACTCGTCTCCGATCACTCGTGGGTGACGCCGCAGGCCACCATCTGCATCAACTCGCCAACGGTCACGACCCCCGCGCGGTGACGCCCGTGCGTGCAGAAAAGAGCCTGGGAGCGGAACGCACTTTCGACCGCGACATATCGGACACCGCTCAGCTCAAACGAGTGCTCCTGGGGCTGTCCCACGACACTGCGGCTCGGTTACGCAGACACGGGCTCCGCGCGGAACGCGTGGGGCTGAAACTGCGGTACGCGGACTTCTCCACCGTGTCGCGCTCGCGGACCCTGAGTCATCCCATCACGTCAGCCCATGATTTGTACGCGGAATCCACAGCCCTGCTGGACCATGTGGGGCCACGGAAACAATCCGTCAGGTTGCTGGGAGTTCGCGCTGAAAAATTGGCGGCCTCCGGTGACGCGTTGCAGCTCAGCCTGGACGGTCGCGAGGAGGAATGGGGGGCAGCCGAGCAGGCCATGGACCGAGTTCATCACAGGTTCGGCCCGGGAGTGCTTCGCCCGGCCAAACTCCTGGGCCCTGCCGTGCCAAACCAGGCCGCAAAGGATATCCTTGATGACACGTGATGATTTTCCGGGTTTCGCGGTCAACTTCACTTCAACACTCAGGAGGAAACGTGCCCCTTTCCGAGCACGAACAGCAGCTTCTGGCGCAGCTTGAGAAGCAACTGCACCAAGAAGATCCGCGTTTTGCGTCCACCATGCAGCCTGAGCCCACGCGTGGGCGCGGGTCCAAGCGCAACGTGGTGCTGGGCGTGGTGATTGCCGTGGTCGGTCTGGGTGTCGTTCTGGCGGGTGTGGCCGCCAACTTGATCATTCTGGGTGTACTGGGCTTCATCGTCATGGGAGTGGGCGTGTACGTGGCATTCATTCCGGCCGGGGGAGACCTTGCGGACGCCAAACCCTCCGGTACCAAGCGCGGCGGTAGCACCAAGTCCTCGTCCGGCTTCCTGCAGAACCTCGAGCAGAAGTGGGATCAGCGCAATCAGGGTGGCGGAAACTAACCCCCGCCCCACGCCCCCCACTTTCCTCCTCGTACCCCCTCTTTCCACTCCTCGGTCCGCGACCGGGGAGTATTTCTTTGCCCGAAAACTGGCGGGGACACGCCAGAACCCTTGACGGGCCGGGGCCGGGGAGGCGCTGCGTTGACGGTGGAGGCAAGTGGAGTAAAGTGGAGCGCGATAGAGGAACGAGGGTGCGGCTGGACCCCTGACTCAAGGCGGTGGAGATGTTTCTAGGAACATATTCGCCACGCCTCGACGAGAAGGCCCGGTTGATCCTTCCGGCCAAGTTTCGGGCCGAACTGGCGGACGGACTCGTACTGACCCGCGGGCAGGAACGCTGCCTGTACGTGTTCAGCATGGAGGAGTTCGCCCGGGTGCACGAACACATGCGAGCGGCACCGTTATCGTCCAAGCAGGCACGGGACTACATCCGCGTTTTTCTGTCCGGCGCTTCGGATGAGGTACCGGACAAGCAAGGTCGAGTGACCATTCCCGCGGCACTGCGCACGTACGCCGGGCTCGGAAAAGAACTCGCCGTGATCGGCGCAGGGAGCCGCGCGGAGATCTGGGATGCGCAGGCGTGGCAGCAGTACCTGGATGAGAAGGAGGCAGCGTTCTCGGACACCGAAGAAGAGGTGATCCCGGGGTTGTTCTGATTTTCACCGCAGCGCACGCGCACCGGATATGAGATCTCCAGCCGCCCACGTCACCGTCCTGACTCGACTTCCCCCGAGTCAGGCCGGATTCGAGTGGCGAGTGGCGGAGGGGGATCTGGTAACCGGATCGCGGAAGACCACACATCGTCAATCACGCGGGTGACAGCGGCCAGGGCTGAACCCGGAGCAGATCAGGAGCCCGAATGCAGGACACACCAGCTGAGCAGCGCCACGTACCGGTGCTGCTCGATCGCTGTCTGGACCTCCTCGCTCCCGGTTTCGACGTTGATTCACCCGTCGCCCTGGACGCCACCTTGGGGATGGGTGGCCACACAGAAGCCATGCTCGAACGTTTCCCCCACCTCACCGTGGTGGGGATCGACCGAGATCCACAAGCCCTGGAACTCGCGGGACAGCGCTTGGCGCGCTTCGGGGATCGCTTCCTGAGCATCCACACCACCTACGACAACATTGCGGACGCCGCTGCGGTCGCGGGAGTCGAGATGGTGGACGGTGTCCTGTTCGACCTGGGTGTTTCCTCTTTGCAATTGGACGAACGTGAACGGGGTTTCGCGTATTCATTCGACGCGCCACTGGACATGCGCATGAACTCTCAGGCGGACTTCACGGCGGAAACCGTGGTCAACGAGTACGACGAGGACCAGTTGCGCGACATCTTGCGCAATTGGGGTGAGGAGCGCTTTGCCCCGCGGATCGCGCGAGCCATTGTGGCGGCGCGTGCGGTGAAGCCGCTCAAGACCACTGGCGAGCTCGTGACCGTGGTGAAAAGCGTGGTCCCCCTGAGTGTCCAGCACAAAAAGGGGCACCCGGCAAAGCAGACGTTCCAAGCCCTGCGCATTGAAGTTAATGAAGAACTTGATGTTCTGGCTCGTGCCATTCCCGCCGCATTGGAAACTCTGCGGGTCGGCGGGCGTGTCGTCGCCATGAGTTACCACTCACTTGAGGACAAAATTGTAAAGCAAGAATTTGCGCGCGGAGCGCGGTCCACGGCACCCAAGGGCTTCCCCGTCGAGCTGCCGGAGCACCAGCCCACGCTCAAGGTTCTGACCCGAGGGGCCGAGAGGCCCACCGAGGAGGAAACCGCAACCAACCCCCGAGCTGCCTCTGCTCGGTTGCGGGCCGTCGAGAAAATACGCACCACCATGAACTCAGGGAGAACACGATGAGCAGCGCGGCTATGACACGACCGGCGCCCCCATCGACCCCCGGGGAAGAAGAACACACGCCGCAACCGCGCACCCCGTTGTCGGTGGTGCCGCACCGCGAAGTTCGCCGCAGTCGCGTGTCGACCGTGGTGATGTGTGCCCTGGCCCTGGCCGCGGCGCTCATGGGCATCTTGTTCCTCAACATCCAGATCTCCTCGGGGCAGTATCGACTCACGGAACTCACCATTCAGGAACGGGCACTTTCTCAGGAGAACGAAGCCCTGACCCAGGACATCGAGGCCAACGCCGCCCCTCAGAACCTGGCCGCGCGCGCCAACGATCTGGGAATGGTTCAGGCTCAGGACATCGGAACGATTCAGCTGAGCAGCGGGGCCGTTGTTGCGGCGTCGGGCGCGGCAGAAAAGGGTGAGACCCAGGACATTCTGGTGCCTCCTGCCGAGATGAAGGGCTCCGAAGCCGCGGAGAGCGCTCGGGTGGCCGCCGAGGAACGTGCGGAAAAGCGCGCCAAGGAAGAGGCCGCGAAGAAGGCCGCCGATCGCAAGGCTCAACAGCAGGCCCAGCAGGAGGAGAGCCTCAACGGAGGCTCCGTCCCGGCACCTGCACAGCGTGAGCCCGGACAGTAACCTTCGTGCAGTTCCGGCTACGGAGCCGGAACACGGCCGGACCTTCGGAGGTAGCCCACTTCTCTGACCCTAGGAATTGAGGATTCACCGTGTCATCACCCGCAACCAGAACCGCGTCCTGGCGACCGCGTTGGACGCGCGCGCAGGTGGGCATCGCCCTGCTGCTGGCGCTACTTCTGGTGGTCGCGGGAAAGCTGTTCTGGGTGCAGGGACTGGACCCCACCGGCCGTGCGGAGGCTGCCGCGCAGAGCCGGACCCAGACGGAAGTCATCCCGGCGGTGCGCGGAGATATCCGCGACACGAACGGCAAGGTTCTTGCCAGAACCCTGCAGCGTTACGACATCACGGTGGATCAGACAGCGGTCGCCGAGTTCACCCGCGTCAAGGACGATCAGTCCACCGAGCAGGTGACACCCACCCAGGCCGTGTACGACATAGCCGATGCCCTGGGTCTCCCCGACACCGAGGTCAAGAACGCTCTGGACGGGGACAAGACCTTCAATTACGTGGCCCGCGGGGTGACTCCCGAGCAGTACGGAAAGATTCAAGACCTCAACCTGCCCTATGTCTTCGGCCAGCCGACCTTCCAGCGCAGCTATCCCAATGGTGCGGTGGGTGGTTCCATCGTGGGGTTCCTGGGTGGTGACAACGAGGCCTTGGGCGGTATCGAGCAAACGCAGGACGAGCAGTTGCGCGGGGTGAACGGTGAACGCCGGTACGAAATCTCCGGGGACGGCGTTCGGATCCCCGTGGCGCCACAGGAACTGCAAGCTGCCGAGGACGGCGCGGACGTGCAACTGTCCGTGGACAGCGACGTCCAGTATTTCGCGCAGCAGGCCGTGTCCGAGCGGGCCGAGGAACTCGATGCCGAATGGGGCAGCGCCGTGGTGATGGACATCAAGACGGGCAAGGTTCTCGCCATGGCGGATTCGTCCACGGTGGATCCCAATGTGCCCGGAGAGGCGGATTCGCAAGACCTGGGCGTCCGGTCCGTCACGCACGCCGTGGAGCCGGGATCGACCCAGAAGATCCTGACCACGGCCGCCGTGATGGACCAGGGAATCGCGGATCCCGAGACCGAGATCACGGTGCCACCGAACTTGCAGATCGATTCCGAGAAGATCACGGACGCCTTTGACCACGACACCCAGAACCGCACCGTGGCCGGCATCATTGCCGACTCCATGAACACCGGCACGGTGATCATGGGAGCCAAGATGGACAAGCAGACCCGGCATGATTACATGGCGGATTTCGGCGTCGGTCAGTCCACGGGTATCGAACTCCCGGGTGAGACGTCGGGCATTCTCGCGCCGGCGGACGAGTGGGATTTCCGGCAACAGTTCACGGTGTTGTTCGGCCAGGGTGTGTCCCAGAGCCCGTTGCGCACCGCCTCCATTTTCCAAGCGGTCGCCAACGGCGGCGTTCTGATCGAACCCCGACTGGTGGAATCCACGGAACAGGCCGATGGCACCGTGACCACCTCCGAACAGCCGGAAGGCAAACGAGTGGTCTCCGAGGACGCCGCCCAGAGAACCCTGGACGTTATGGAGACCGTGGTCACCGAGGGCGGCGCCGAGGAAGCCGCAGTACCCGGCTACCGGGTGGGTGGTAAGACCGGCACCGCAGAGGCCCCCAGTGACCAGGGCGGTTACGACGGTTACACGACATCCTTTGTGGGCGTCGCACCCATGGAGGATCCGCAGTACCTCGTGGGGATCACGCTGCAGCGGCCCGAGGGCGATGTGCACACCATCGGCGTGACCGAGACGTTCTCCACGATCATGGAGCAGGTGTTGCATCACTACAACGTTCCCCCGTCCACCAGCGATCCCGTGGCCATCACCAAGGAGGTCCCGGACAATCTGGATCGCTCGGTGACGCCGTCGAACGCGTTGGAGCAAACGTGGCCTGCACCGGCTCGGGAAGAGACGGCCGGATAAACTCGCACGACGAGGTGATATATCGGTAAGTACCGGCCCGGGCGAGTGGGGAACACTCGCGACAGCTCATTGAAAAGGAATTTCATGCTTGAATCTGCCGACCAGGGACCCGACGCGCAGTCCGCGCGGCCGTCCCGTCCCGTGGCGCACACTGTTGAGCAGTTGGCCCGCCTCACGGGCGCGCAGATCGTGGCTTCCCCCGGTGCCCGGGAGACGCGGGTGACGGGAGTGGTCCTGAACTCTCGCGAGACCCAGCCGGGAGACCTGTACGCGGCTCTTCCCGGAGCACATGTTCACGGTGCGACATTCGCCGCCGACGCCGCCGCGTCCGGTGCCCTGGCCATTCTCACCGATGCCGCGGGTGCGGAGCTCGTGGCGCAAGCGGGCGTGGAGCTCCCGGTGCTGGTCAGCGCGGATCCGAGGGCCTGGACCGGTCGCGTTGCGGCCGAGATCTACAACTCCCACCCCGGGGACGCCAGCGCCCAGAAACTGTTCGCCGTGACCGGTACGAACGGGAAGACCACCACCACGTACTTCGTGAATTCCATCCTGCGGGCGCTGGGGCATTCCACGGGCTTGATCGGGACCATTGAGATCCTGGCCGGGGACACTCCCATTCCGTCCAAGCTCACCACTCCCGAAGCACCCCACGTGCACTCGCTCTTGTCCCTCATGCGTGAGCGCGGTATCGACGCCGCTGCCATGGAGGTCTCCTCCCACGCGTTGGAGTTTCACCGCGTGGACGGCGTCCACTACGACGTGGCGGGGTTCACGAACCTCACCCAGGACCATTTGGACCTGCACGGGTCCATGGAGGCGTACTTCGAGGTGAAGGCCCAGCTGTTCACCGCCGAACGCACCGAGCGCGCCGTCGTCCTGCTGACCGAGGGCGATACGTGGGGCGAGGCAATGGCCCGCCGGGCACGCGAGAATCTCGGAGCGGAACACGTCACCTCGGTGGCCCTGCGCGGCAACATCGGGGACGACGCCCACGCCGGCCCCGACCGGTCCGGCGCCGATTGGACACTGGATTCGTTGACCCGGCGGGGTATTGGCCACGCGTTCACCCTGCAACACCGCGATGGTCGGAAACTGTCGGTGTCCACGGCACTGCCCGGCGACTTCAACGTGGCCAATGCGGCACTGGCGGTACTCATGGTGCTGGATTCGGGAGTGGAGCTGGACACCCTGCAAAAGACGCTGGACGACCATGATCCACTGACCACGGACGTGCCCGGCAGGATGCAGTTGATCGGAACGCGGCCCACGTCCGTCGTGGACTTCGCCCACAACCCGGACGCCATGGCCCGGGCCCTGCAATCGGTGGAACCCACCGAGGACGGTGGCCGCACCATTATCGTGTTCGGTGCCACGGGACGCCGTGACAAGACCAAACGGCCCATCATGGGCAGGATTGCCGCCGAGGGCGCGGACATTGTGATCATCACGGACGACGATCCGCATGACGAGGATCCCGCCCCGATCCGCGAACAGGTTGCCCAGGGTGCGCGAGCCGCCCAGGAACACGGCGCGAGGGCCGCCGAGGTGCACGTGATTGCGCCTCGTGAGGTGGCCATCCACACCGCGGTGCGCCTGTCCCGGCCCGAGGATTCCATCATTGTGGCCGGCCGCGGCCACGAAACTTTTCAAGATCTCAACGGCGTGGCTCATCCCCTGGATGACCGCGTGGAGCTCACGGCGGCGTTGGACGCGTTGCACTCGAGTCGTAAGGAGCAGTCATGATTCCCCTGTCCGCAGCTCAGGTGGCCCGGGCCACCGGAGGCAGATTGGTGGGCGTCCAGGACCCGGAGGCCGTGGTGATCACCGCGGTGACCACCGATTCCCGTGAGGTCACACCGGGCACCCTGTTCGTTGCCAAGCCCGGCGACACCACGGACGGCCACGCATTCGTGCCGCAGGCCGCAGCCGCCGGCGCCGTGCTCCATGTGATGCAGCACGAGATAGCGGATGAGGCGGGGGAGGCCTACCCCGGTGTTCTCGTTCCCGACGTGGTGGAGGCCATGGGCGCGCTGGCCGGTAACGTGATCGACCGCCTCCGAGCGGAGCACCCGGTCACCGTTGTGGCGGTCACGGGCTCCGTGGGTAAAACAACCACCAAGGACCTGCTGGCGGGCATCTTCGGGTCACAGGGACCCACCGTTGCGCCGCGTAATTCCTACAACGGTGAGGTGGGCGTACCCCTCACGGTGTTCACCGCGCAGGAGGACACCCGCTACTTCGTGATCGAGATGGGTGCCAATCATCTGGGCAACATCGAATACCTGTGCAACATGGTCCGCCCGGACGTCGGTGCGGTGCTGTGCGTGGGCACCGCCCACGCCGGTGAATTCGGTGGCGTGGAGAACATTGCCCGCACCAAGGGCGAAATGGTCGAGGGTCTCACCACATCGGGCACAGCCGTCCTCAACGACGACGACGCCCGCGTGCGTCAGATGCGTACCCGAACGCAGGCCCGGATCCTGAGCTTCGGCCTGGGTTCCGCGCCCCACACACCCGAACACGAAGATGAGCGGGTGTGGGCCGAGAACGTGATGGTGGGAGCCGACGGTTGCCCGCGGTTCACCCTGCACCTGCCGGACGGTTCTGCGCACGACATCGAATCCCAGCTCATCGGCGCCCATCACGTGGCCAACATCCTGGCCGCGGCCTCGGTGGCGTTCGCCGCGGGTGTCCCGGCGCCGGCCATAGTCGCCGGCCTCCATGGCAGGGGAGCCCAGTCGCGCTGGCGGATGGAGCGCATCGAGCGCCCGGACGGTGTCACCGTGATCAACGACGCCTACAACGCCAACCCGCAGTCCATGCGCGCTGCCCTGCAGACGCTGGCCCAGATGGGACGCGGTGACGGTGAGAGCGCACCGCGTCGAACCGTGGCCGTGTTGGGCGGAATGTACGAGCTGGGGGACAAGTCGGTCGCGGCGCACGATGCGCTCGGTCAGCTCCTGGTGCGGATGAACATCTCGCATGTCGTGGCGGTCGGGGACATTGCCCGCCCCATTTTCACCGCCGCAACCCTGGAGGGTTCGTGGGGAGACGAGGCCCAGTGGGTGGCCACCGCGGAGGACGCCGAGGATTACCTCATGCATGCACTGCAACCGGGTGACATCGTGTTGTTCAAATCCTCCAATGCAGCGGGTCTGAACCACCTGGGTGACCGGGTCGCGGCGGCAGCGTCCGGCCAGGCGGCCACCTCCAACGGCACCATCGACGGCACAGGGGACGAACCGGCATGATTCAGTTGCTCATGGCTTCGGGGCTGGGCCTCGTCTTTTCAATTTTCGGCACCCCCGCGCTGATCAAGATGCTGGCCCGCCGCGGATACGGCCAGTACATTCGCGATGACGGCCCCACGAGCCACCAGACCAAGCGGGGCACGCCCACCATGGGCGGGGTGGCCATCCTGTTGTCCGTGGTGGCGGCCTATGCGGTGACCCACGTGGTGAGCGTTCTGGCCTGGCCCGAGAACGGCGGTATGAGCGTGTCCGGGCTCTTGGCCCTGGGGCTGATGCTCGGCATGGGTTCGGTGGGTTTCCTGGATGATTACAAGAAGATCGCCCAGAAGCAGAACCTGGGGCTCACCGCGGCCGGCAAAATGATTCTGCAGGGCACCATTGGAGTGGCCTTCGCGCTGCTGGTGTTGTTCTTCCCGGACGCGGCCGGTAACACCCCCGCCTCCACGGCAATTTCCTGGACCCGTGACACCAACGTTGATCTGGCCTTCGCCGGACCGATCATCGGCGCCATCCTTTTCATCATCTGGGTCAACCTGATCGCGACCGGCACCACCAATGCCGTGAATCTCACGGACGGCCTGGACGGCCTGGCCACGGGCGCGTCCATCCTGGTGTTCAGCGGGTACATGCTGATCGCTCTGTGGCAGTCCGGGCACCTGTGCGAGAACGTGGACCAGGCGGCCTGTTACGAGGTGCGTGACCCCATGGACCTGGCCATTGTGGCGGCGGCCCTGGTGGGAGCCCTGATCGGTTTCTTGTGGTGGAACACCGCACCGGCCAAGATCTTCATGGGAGACACCGGTTCGCTGGGGCTCGGCGGCGCGCTGGCAGCATTCGCGGTGCTCTCCCGCACCGAGCTGCTCCTGATCCTGATTGCCGGTCTCTTCGTGATCATTACGCTGTCCGTCATCATGCAGGTGGGTTACTTCAAACTCTCGGGCGGAAAGCGCATTTTCAAAATGGCCCCGTTGCAGCACCACTTCGAGCTCAAGGGCTGGCAAGAGGTCACCATCGTGGTGCGATTCTGGATCATTGCCGGGCTGTTCGTCGCCGCGGCGCTGGGCGTGTTCTACGGTGACTGGTTGATTCACAACGGAGGGGCTTTCCCCGGAGCTGAGGCACTTCGATGATTCACGCCGGCAATGAAAATCCAATGGTGGGCAACCCCCGATTGGCCGGGCTGACCAGCTGGGATGCGGACTGGCGCGGGCTGCGAGTGGTCGTGGCCGGAATCGGTGTATCCGGTTTTGCCGCCGCGGACACCCTCATTGAGCTCGGTGCCCGCGTGGTCGTCCTGGACGGCAATGACACCGCGCGTAACAGACAACGCGCGGACACCCTGCGCATCGTGGGCGCCCTGGACATCAACCTCGGCCAGGACGCCATGACCTACGTTCCCGACGTGGCCGGTGAGCGCCCGGACCTGGTGGTCACCTCGCCCGGGTTCCCACCCACGCATCCCTTGTTGGCTGCTGCCCGGGAAGAAGGCGTCCAGATCTGGGGTGACGTGGAACTGGCGTGGCGCGTGCGTGAACGCGCGGGCCGCAAGACCGCCGAGTGGGTGTGCATCACGGGAACCAACGGCAAGACCACCACCGTGGGAATGACCGCCTCCATACTCCAGGCCGCGGGACTCAAAGCCATTGCCGTGGGCAATGTGGGCACCCCCATCCTGGACGCATTACGTGATCCGGTCGAGTACGACGTCCTGGCCGTGGAACTGTCCAGTTTTCAACTGCACTGGGCTCACTCACTGGCCCCCTTGGCGTCCGTGGTGCTCAACCTGGCCCAGGACCACGTGGACTGGCACGAGGGGTACGAGAACTACGTGGCCGACAAGTCCCGCGTGTACGAGAACACCAAACTGGCGTGCGTGTACAACGCGGAACAAGAGGGCTCCGTGGCACTCGTGGAGGAGGCGGACGTTCAAGAAGGCTGCCGCGCCATTGGTTTCACCACAGGCTCCCCGGATCTGTCCATGGTGGGAGTCGTGGAGGACCTGCTGGTGGACCGGGCCTTCGTGGAAGACCGCGCCAATACCGCCGCCGAACTGGGCAACGTGGCCGATACCGGCGCGCTTCCCACGCGACACGTGGTGGCCAACGCCCTGGCCGCGGCCGCACTGGCCCGCGCCGCCGGGGTCACCCCGGAAGCGGTCCGGGACGGGCTGCTCGCATTCCAACCCGGGGACCACCGCATCCAGCTGGTTGCCGAGTCCGACGGCGTTCGCTGGGTCAATGATTCCAAGGCCACCAATCCGCATGCTGCCCAGGCTTCCCTCTCGGCCTTCGACTCGGTCATCTGGATTGCCGGTGGGCTGTCCAAGGGCGTCAGTTACGACCAACTTGTCGAACGCCACGCCTCGCGCCTGCACACGGTGATCCTGATCGGAACCGACAACCAGTCCTTACTGAGCGCACTGGAACGCTATGCTCCCGCGGTGACGGTGGTGACGACATCGGGCCCCGGCGCTGTCGATTCCGCCGTGGACCCGGAGGACGGGCACGCTGCCATGCGCGTGGCCGTGCAGCAAGCACGCACGCTCGCGGCACCGCACGTCACCGTGCTCATGGCTCCCGCCGCCGCATCCATGGATCAGTTCCGGGACTACGCGGACCGCGGTGACGCCTTCATGAACAGCGTGCGCGAGGAACTGGGACTGTGATGGCGAAACGTCCTGGCCGGGGTTCCACCACCCCACGTAACGCCGCCGTGGTCGACCACCCCGTGGTCACTCCCGCACACGGAACCCAGACGCCGCCCGGCATGCCTGAGGACGACATGGGTGTGGTGCGGGCCGGCAACGGGGGAGACCGTCCCCTGACCACCAAACTGCGTCACCTGTGGCACCAGCTGGTCGACGGGCCGCTGTTCCATTCCTACTGGGCGTTGGCCGGGGCGGTGCTCATGCTCACCGCGATCGGCATGATGATGGTGCTCTCCGCATCGGCCGTTGAAGCTATTGCCGAGGACAGCTCCGCCTACTTCCTGTTCCAGCGCCAGGCCATGTTCGGCGTAGCGGGCCTCATTGCAATGATTGGCCTCTCCTTCGTCCCGGCCTGGATCTACCGCAAGTTCTCCTGGGGCCTGTGGGGATTCGGCGTGTTTTTATTGCTCTTGGTGTTCACACCCATCGGCCAGGAAGTGAACGGTAACCGCAACTGGCTGAATCTGGGCGGCATGACCGTCCAGCCCTCCGAGGCAGCCAAGCTGGCCCTGTGCGTATGGCTTGCGGCGCAGTTCGCCAAACAGGGCGATGAGATCCGGGACTGGAAAAAGGCCCTGTGGCCCTCTGCCCTGGGATTCCTGGTACCCACCGGCCTGGTGGCCGCCGGCGGGGACATGGGTACCGCGATCGTGTTCGTGTTGATTTACGCCGCTGCGTTGTTCTTCGCGGGGGCCCCGCTGAAAATCTTTGCCGGTGCGGCCGTACTCGGTGCCGTGCTCGGTGTGGGGGCGATCGTTACCGCCCCGCACCGCGTTGATCGAATCACGGGCTGGCTGTTCGGCGAATGCGGTGCCACGGATGCGTGTTGGCAAGCCCAACAGGGCCTCAACGCGCTGGCCACCGGTGGCTGGTGGGGCGTGGGCCTGGGGCAGTCCCGACTCAAGTACAACTACGTCCCCGAGGCGCACAACGACTACATTTTCTCGATCATCGGTGAGGAACTGGGGCTGCTCGGAACGGCCATCATTTTGCTGTTCTTCGCGATCATCGTGATCGCCATGGCGCGCATCATCCTGCGGACCCGCAGCATCTTCGTGAAGATCACCACCGCGTGTGTGGCCACGTGGATCGTGGGTCAGGCGTTCGTGAACCTCGGCATGGTCACGGGCCTCCTTCCCGTCATCGGCATTCCGTTGCCGTTCATCAGCTACGGTGGTTCGGCGTTACTGATCAGCCTGATGGCGGTGGGCGTGGTGATGTCCTTCGCCCGGGTCCCCCGCTCGGTTGAGGTCGGCATCAATTCCACGATCCTGGACCGGCAGGAGGCACACGAAGCCGCCGAGGACCACCAGCCGCGACGTCGGGGACCAGAATGGTTGCGGCGCATGACGTCGCAGGAGGGAAAGGCACACCTTGACCAGTGATCCACTGAACAACGACCGCCGGGCCGTGCACGTGGTGCTCGCCGGTGGGGGAACAGCGGGACACATCAGCCCGCTCCTGGCCATCGCCCGGGCAATTCGGGAGGCAGCTCCGGCGGCGTCGGTGTGCGCGGTGGGTACGGCGTCGGGAATGGAAACCCGCCTGGTGCCGGCCGCGGGGGTTCCCCTGGAACTGATCGACCGCGTACCCCTGCCGCGCCGCCCGTCCGCAGATCTGATGCGCCTGCCCGGGCGATTGAACCGCGCGGTCCAGCAGGCCGGGCGCATTCTCGACTCCCAACGGGCGGACGTCGTGGTGGGCGTGGGTGGCTACGTGTGTACACCCGTGTACCTGGCGGCCGCGCGGCGTCGGATTCCCGTGATCATTCACGAGGCGAACGCCCGTCCCGGCCTGGCCAACCGCGTGGGTGCCCGGTTCGCGTCCGTGGTGGCCACCGCCTTCCCCGAGACTCCGCTCAAGGGGGCGGTGGCCGTGGGCATGCCCATGCGCCAAGAAATCGCCGAGCTCGACCGAGGTGCCCTGCGGGCCCGGGCACGCGAAGAACTGGGACTCGAACCGGACCTGCCCACCGTGGTGGTGACCGGGGGATCCTCGGGTGCCCAATCCATGAACCGCACCGTGGCGAACATCGCACGGGAAGTCGCAGGCGGCGGCTACCAGTTGCTGCATGTCACCGGCCGGACCAAAGAGGTGCGCACCGGTGACGGAGAATTGCTGCGGGCACCGGGGTATGTGCAGACGGAATACGTGGACGGGATGGAAAAGGTCTACGCGGCAGCGGACCTGCTCGTGGCCCGCGCCGGTGCCGCCACCGTGTGTGAAGTCGCAGCCGTTGGGCTGCCGGCGGTCTTCGTGCCGTTGCCCATTGGCAACGGGGAGCAAGCGCTCAATGCGCGGTCGCTGGTGGCCGCCGGGGGCGCAGAACTCGTGAAGGATTCCGAGTTCACCGCGCACTACTACCGCACTACGGTGGCCGCCCTGGTCACCGATGCCCCCCGTCTGGAAAAAATGGCTCGGGCATCGGCCGCCCACGGTATTCGCGACGCGGCCCGGACCATGGCGCAGCTGGTGCTGGACCACGCACCGCAGCGTTAAGTTAGTCACCGATCACTCACTATTTCCGTTCGGAGGAGACCACCGTGAACCCCCAGGTCCAGCTCGACCCCCACGCTTTGGGGCGTGTCCACTTCATTGGCATGGGTGGGGCCGGTATGTCCGCCGTGGCCCGGTTGTTGCTGGCCCGCGGGGTACCCGTGAGCGGTTCGGATGCGCAGGACTCCCAGGGGCTGCGCGAACTGGAAGAGCTCGGAGCCACGGTGTTCGTGGGTCAGAGGGCCCAGAACGTGGCCGGTGCCGGGACCGTGGTGGTCTCCACCGCCATAAAGCCCACCAACCCGGAACTCGCGGCCGCGCGTGAGCAGGACCTGCGCGTGGTACACCGGTCGGAGGCACTGGCGTCCGCGATGCACGGGCAACGTGTCGTGGCCGTGGCCGGAACGCACGGGAAAACCACCACGAGTTCCATGGCCACGGTTGCCTTCCGCGCGGCGGGCCTCGACCCGTCGTGGGCCATTGGCGCGTTCGTGGCCGACCTGGGTGCCAACGCGGGATTCGCCGACGGCGAGTGGTTCGTGGCCGAGGCGGACGAGTCCGACGGCTCGTTCCTCGCCTACCTTCCCGAGATCGCCGTGGTCACCAACGTGGAACCGGATCATCTGGATCACTACGGTTCGGCCGCAGAATTCTTCGCGTCCTTCGACCGGTTTGCCGAGACCATCCGCCCGGGCGGCACCCTGGTCGTGTGCCTGGACGACGAGGGCTCGCGCAACCTGGCCGAGCGGCGTCGTCAGACCGGTGAGGCCGTGTTGAGCTACGGGCTGGACCGCGCCGCGGACGTTCACATCTCCGATGTGGAGGCGCGGGGCGTGGGCTCGCACTGCACCCTCACTTTCGCCCTGGCCGGGGAAGACGCTCGTTCACTCGAGTTGGACCTGCTGGTACCCGGAGCCCACAACATTGCCGACGCCGCGGCAGCGTTCACGGCCGGTGTGGCCGCGGGTGCGGAGCCGGAGGCACTCATCGACGGTCTGGGCCGGTTCCACGGCTCGGCCCGCCGCTTCGACCTGAAAGGCACCGCCCGCGGGGTCCGCGTCTTCGACGACTACGCCCACCACCCGACCGAGGTCCAGGCCGCGCTGACGGCGGCCCGTGAAGTGGCCGGAGAGCATAAGGTGCACGCAATTTTCCAACCACACCTGTATTCACGCACCCGCGAGTTCGCTGCCGAATTCGCCGCAGCGTTGGAACTCGCCGACCGCGCGTACGTCCTGGACGTCTTCGGGGCGCGCGAGGAACCCATTCCGGGCGTGACCGGGCACAGCATTGCGGAGCTCGCCGCATCCGGTCGTGTGGCGTCCACGCCGGAGGCGGAAGAAGCCATTGGTGCCGTCCTGCAATCGGCGGGGGCGGGTGACCTGATCCTCACGATCGGGGCCGGTGACGTCACGGCGCTGGGTCCCCAGATCGTGAACGGATTGGCGCTCAACTGATGGTCAGGCCCACTCCACCCCACCAACCGCGTCTGGGTCGGGAATCGGATTCTGCGGAACATGCGGATTCGCGAGCGGGCGAGGAGAATCTATTCGACCGTCCGACTCACGACGATTCGGGCGAGTTCTTCGAACCCGAACCGGTGCGGGTGCGCGTCAACGACGAGTCCAAAGTGTCCCGCGTGGACACCGGGCAGCTGGAAGAAACCCCGGTCCCGGGGAGCCGTTTCTCGTCCTGGCGCCAGCGCCGCAGGGTGGCCAAGGCGCAGTCAGCGGTGACCGAGGCGGAACCCACCGACGATGATCCGGACACCGTGGTGGCCTTTCCACGCAGTTCCCACCGCCGGCTCCGCCGCAACCGGTGGCTCGCCCTGCTCGGTGCATTACTGGCGGCGGGTCTGTTCGTGGGTCTCGTCTTCTTCTCACCGTTGTTCGCCACCCGCGCCATCGACGTGGAGGGCGCGCGCCTGACCAACCCCCAGAATGTCGAGGACGCCCTACAGCGGTTCGAGGGTGTACCACTGACCAGGATTTCCAAGGACGAGGTGCGTGAGGCCGTGGGCAACGTTCCCCAGGTGAAGTCCGTGGATGTGATCCTGAAACCTCCCCACACCATCACGGTGGAGCTGCACGAACGCGTGGGGGTGGCCACGGTACAGGAGGGACAGGAGCTGATCCTCGTCGATTCTCAGGGCAAGCAGTTGTCCACCTACGGGCAGCAGGACCGGCCCGACGTCCCCATGATCGAGGGTGGCAGGGACGTGCTGAGCACCGACAAATTCTCCGCGATCTCCAATGTCCTCGCCTCGTTGCCCGCCAACGTCCTGAGCCAGCTCGACACGGCCGCTGCGCCGTCGGAATCAGCGGTCGAGTTGACCTTTGCGGACGGCCGGAAGGCGATCTGGGGGGATTCCTCGAACAGTGAGTTGAAGGCACAGGTGCTCGCGGCTCTCGTGAACGATGAGGACACGGCGGACGGTACCGAGTACGACGTTTCAGCTCCCCTGCACCCGACCATTAAGTGACCGTGTCTCGATCCCATACCTCAGTGTCAAGCTCAGATTGAATGTACCGGATGCCCCGCTGATCAGCGGAAACGGCGACTTATCAGGAAACACAACCGATCGTGATAGGGAGAACCTCCGGGTGATTGGTACTCTAAGGGCGACATGAAAATCGATGTTTCCCCGCGTGTGTAAATTGCTCAAGTTTCAAGTGACTCTTGATCTTATTGGATTCGCACGTTGGATATCGGCAAGCCCCACGCGAGTTAGGTGCATATGGACTCCTCAACCCCCCAGAACTACTTGGCCGTCATCAAGGTGGTCGGCATCGGCGGCGGCGGTGTCAACGCTGTCAACCGCATGATCGAAGAAGGTCTGCGCGGCGTTGAGTTCATCGCCATCAACACCGATGCCCAGGCGCTGTTGATGTCGGACGCTGACGTCAAGCTAGACGTCGGTCGCGAATTGACCCGCGGTCTCGGCGCAGGCGCCAACCCCGATGTCGGACGCCAGGCAGCCGAGGACCACGAAGAGGAAATTCAGGAAGTGCTCAAGGGCGCCGACATGGTCTTCGTGACCGCCGGTGAGGGCGGTGGCACCGGTACCGGTGGCGCACCCGTGGTGGCGCGCATCGCCCGTTCGCTGGGTGCGTTGACCATTGGCGTGGTCACCCGTCCGTTCACGTTCGAGGGTCGGCGTCGCTCCAACCAGGCCGAAAACGGTATTGAAACCCTGCGCGACGAAGTGGACACGCTCATCGTGATCCCCAATGATCGGCTGCTGTCCATTTCCGATCGCAACGTGTCCATGTTGGACGCCTTCAAGTCCGCAGACCAGGTCCTGTTGTCCGGTGTCTCCGGTATCACCGATCTGATCACCACCCCGGGCCTGATCAACCTTGACTTCGCGGACGTGAAGTCGGTGATGCAGGGTGCGGGTTCCGCGCTCATGGGTATCGGATCGGCACAGGGCGAGGACCGCGCGGTCAAGGCCGCCGAGCTCGCCATCGCGTCGCCGTTGTTGGAAGCGTCCATTGATGGCGCCCACGGTGTGCTGTTGTCCATCCAGGGTGGTTCCGATCTCGGTTTGTTCGAGATCAACGAGGCCGCGCGCCTGGTGCAGGAAGTGGCTCACCCCGAGGCCAACATCATTTTCGGTGCCGTGATCGACGATGCCCTGGGTGACCAGGCACGCGTGACCGTCATTGCGGCCGGTTTCGACTCCGTGTCGCAGGAAACCAATGCCAACAACTCTTCTCCTGCGGATCGCCAGGCGGCCAATACCCGTGCGGCTTTCGGCGGCGACGCCTCACGCCCCTCGGGCGTGGGCCGTTCCCCGCAGCGCGGTGGCTCCTCCTACGGCAACAACAACTCGCAGTCCTTCGGTTCCCGGCAGTCCCAGCAGGACGACATCCCGGACGACGCCGGTTTCGACGTGGACCTGCCCGCCGAGGGCGAGTCCACCCCTTCCTCGGCCAACTCGTCCCGGAAGGATTCCCTGGACTTCCCGGATTTCCTGAAGTGAGTTGAGCGGGTTCTGCTGGCCGGGTAGACACCCGAGAGACTGAATCACGGGGTGGGTACCGCTTGGCGGTATCCACCCCGCAGTTTTGCAATGAGGAGATGATGTCTCGTGTGGTTCACCGACCGATTCGCCGGCGCGGCCGTGGCGTTCACGGACGCGACCGAGGGTAACCTGGCGGCGCACACCGGGGCGGACCCCGCCCAGGTGGCGGCACACAGGAGGGCACTCGAGGTCGGGCTAGGTCTGGCGGCCGGCTCCCTGCGGTACATGCATCAGGTCCACGGAACCGACGTGGTGACCTTCGCATCCAACGGCAGCGCGTCCAGGTCGACTCCGCTCGAGGCGCCCGTGGCGGACGCCGCGATCAGTGAGGACGGGACGCCCCTTGTCGTCTTGACCGCTGACTGTCTTCCGGTGATCTTTGTTGCCGAGCGCCCCGGAGCCGATACACCGCTCCTCGCGGTCGCCCACGCCGGCAGGCGCGGACTGCTCGACGGCGTGCTGCAGAACACCGTGGGAGCACTGCGTGAGCGTGGTGCTACCACGCTCACCGGGTGGATCGGCCCGGCCATCTGTGGTGCGTGCTACGAAGTGCCGGAAGACATGCGGGCGGAGTCCGCGCGCATGCTACCCGGTATCGACACCGAGACCTCCTGGCACAGTCCGGGACTCGACCTGCCGGGCACCGCACGCCGCGTCCTCGAAGGACTCCGGGTGCGAGTCGCTGACCCCGGCTCCGCTCGCTCGGACTGGTGCACGCTGGAGCACACCCAGCTGTACTCTTATCGACGCGATAAGACCACTTCTCGCCATGCGGGAATCGTGTGGGTGCCACCAGCATTCGAACCCGCGGGAAAGGACACACCGTGACTACCGCCGACGATCAGCAACCGGGTGATGACAACGTGGCCCGCACCGCGGAACTGGCACAACGGTTGTCCTCCGTGCGCCAACGAATCCTAGCGGCATCCGAGCAGCGTTCCGAGGACCGCGCCCACGGCGGTGAGTTGCCGTCGCTCATTGTCGTGACCAAGTTCTTCCCCGCCCAGGACGTGGTGCGCCTACGCGATCTGGGGGTGCGCGCCGTCGGCGAGAACAAGGACCAGGAAGCGCTGCCCAAGGCGCTGGAGGTCGCCGAGTCGCTGGCCGGGCGGGAGCCCGGCACGAGTGAACCCGTGTGGCATTTCATTGGTCAGTTGCAGTCCAACAAGGCAAAGCGCGTGGTGCGCTACGCATCGTGGGTGCATTCCGTGGACCGTGAGTCGCTGGTCGGTGCCCTGGGCAAGGCCGTGGCCAATCATCGCGCGGCGGTAGCAGCCGGTGATGTCACCGCCGGCCCGTGTGCCACGGCCGATCTCAAGTGCTGTATCCAGGTCAACCTGGACCCGTCAGCCGAGGAAGGCACGCAGCGCGGGGGAGCGCACCCCTCACACGTGGCCGAACTGGCTCGGCTGATCGACCGGACCGACGGGCTCGAACTGGCCGGTGTGATGGCCGTGGCCCCGCAGGATGGTGAACCGCGAGATGCCTTCGAGCGGCTCTGGAGCATTTCCCAGCATGTCCAGGGGGAATACCCCGGGGCCGGAGCCATCTCGGCGGGCATGAGTGGGGACCTCGAGGCTGCTGTGGCGGCCGGAGCCACTCACGTGCGCATCGGGTCGGATGTCCTCGGGCCGCGTCCCACCGTGCGGTAGCGTAAAGAGAGATAAATTTGCGGGTGAGTGTTGCACGCACCCGTCCAGTGATTGAGGAGTGACTATGGCCGGAGCGCTGCGTCGTACCATGATCTACCTCGGCCTTGCCGAGACCGACGACGACTACACCTCCGAAGCGACCGGACGTCCCCGGGAAGTCACACAGGTACCGGCAAGCGGTTCCACCGCCGCGTCCGGTGAGACAACGAGCGGCGCCGCGGCACGGCGTTCCGCGGAATACCGAGCCCCCGTGACACCCATCCGAAGGGCCCCCAGTTCCCGAGAGGACGACAGCGAATTGCGCACCATCACCACTGTGCACCCCCGCTCCTACAACGATGCCAAGTCAATTGGCGAAGCGTTCCGTGACGGTACCCCCGTGATCATGAACGTGTCGGACATGGGAGAGGCGGAAGCCAAGCGCCTCGTGGATTTCGCGGCCGGGCTGGTGTTCGCCCTCCACGGTTCGATCGAACGTGTCACCGCCAAGGTGTTCTTGCTCACGCCCTCCTATGTGGAGGTACGAGACCAGGGCCACACCAGTGACATTGATGAAGAGACCGACTCCTACGGTCAGGCCGAGGGCTGATCATGAGCCTGATCCTGTCCGTCCTGTATTTGCTGGTCCACCTCGTCTATGTGGCGCTACTGGGCCGACTCGTGCTGGACTGGGTGCAAATGTTCGCTCGGAGCTGGCGACCACAGGGAATCGTGCTGGTGGCGGCGTCGGCGATCTACTCGGTGACGGATCCCCCCATGAACCTGTTGCGCCGGGTGGTCCCGCCGCTGCGGCTCGGCGGCGTGGCCCTGGACCTGGGTTTCCTGATCCTGGTCTTCGCGGTCAGCATCATTCAGTCGATCCTGTGGGGAATGCTCCTGAGGGCATAAGTGTCGGTGACACCCCGCTCACCGCGCGTTAGTTACGCCGTAGTTGTATCCTTGGCGTGAAATAACTTGACCGAGGCCTGGCATTCGCGGCTTGATTGGAAGTAGGAGTAAAGCACTCACATGACTTTGACACCAGAAGACGTCATCAATAAGCGGTTCCAGCCCACCAAGTTCCGTGAGGGATACGACCAGGACGAGGTCGATGACTTCCTGGACGAGATCGTGGCGGAACTGCGCCGTTTGAACGAGGAGAATGAAGACCTGCGCAAGCAGGTCGAGACCGCCGGTGGCCAGGTGACTGCCGCGCAGCGTGACGATTCTGCGGCATCCGCGCCGGTCGCTCCGGAGGAGCCGGTGGTCGAGTCCGAGACCACGGAGGTTCGTGAAACCTCAGCTCCGGTCCCGGCCGCGGCTCCGACCGCTCCGGCCGTCGCAGAGGGCTCCCAGCCCAGCACCGAATCGGCCGAGTCCGCGGCGGGTGTGCTCGCCATGGCCCAGAAGCTCCACGACGAGTACGTGGCGCAGGGCCGTTCCGAACGCGAACGACTGATCTCCGAGGGCCGCACCCAGGCCGACACACTCGTGTCGGACGGCAAGCGCACCAAGGAAGAGACCCTTTCCTCGCTGGAGAAGGAAAAGTCCCGCCTGGAGGCGTCCGTCAACGAACTGCGCACCTTCGAGCGCGATTACCGTAGCAACCTCAAGGACTTCATCAACGGTCAGCTGCGTGACATCGATGCAACCGGCTCCTTGGCGCCCAGTGACGCGCCGGCCGGTAAGGCGTCGAACCGCACCGTGGTCAAGTAACACTCGGTGTCGCATCAAGCCCGCGAGACAGCGGCGGCTCCCACTCCTTCGGGGCGGGGCCGCCGCTGCCTCATTCTGTCCCTGGTGGTGGCCGCGCTCATTTACGCCGCTGATCAACTCACCAAACTATGGGTCGTTGCGGAACTACCCCTGGGTCAACAGTTCCCCGTGGTCCCGGGGCTGTTGTGGTGGCAGCACATCCGCAACAGCGGTGCCGCGTTCTCCCTGGGCTCGGATTTCACCTGGATCTTCACGGTCGTCATGGCCGCCGTGGTCGTGTTCATTGCAGCCACGCTGCGCAAGGTCCGGCACCCGATCTGGGCCGTGGGGCTGGGTCTGGTACTCGGTGGTGCCTCCGGTAATCTCACCGACCGCCTGGTGCGTGAGCCCAGCTTCGGGCAGGGTCACGTGGTCGATTTCATCGCGGTGCCGAATTTCGCGATCTTCAATCTGGCCGATTGCGGAGTAGTGGTGGGAATCGCCGTGATCATGATCCTGATCCTCGGCGACCGGGACATGACACGACCCGCCGATCGCCGCACGGCGGACACCGATGACCAGGCCTCCCGTGAATCGCAGACCGAAAGGCCCGCCCCCGACAATGACTGACTCCCGCACCCGCCCCACAGGCTCGGACCCCGAGTACGTGTCGGAGCGCTTCACCGTGTCCGACGACCTCGACGGTGCGCGCGCCGACGCCGCCGTGGCCGCCTGGACCGGCCTGTCCCGTTCCGCGGCGACCCAGTTGTGCGCCGAGGACCGCGTGCTGTTCAAGGGCAGGCCCGTTGCCAAGTCCCACCGGGTGGAGACATCCGAAACGTACGCGGTGGACGTTCCCGTGCCGGAGGATCCGACCCGCATCGCCCCGCAGCACGTGGCCGATCTGCAACTGGTGCACGTGACTCCGGGCTACGTGGTGGTCGACAAGCCGGCGGGCGTCGCGGCCCATCCGTCTCCCGGCTGGAAGGGACCCACCGTGGTCGGGGCGTTGGCGGGGGCCGGTGTGTCCATTTCGACCTCGGGTGCGCCCGAGCGGCAGGGCATCGTGCACCGCCTGGACGTGGGAACCTCGGGGCTCATGGTGGTGGCCCGCAATGAGAATGCATATACGGTGCTCAAGCGCGCCTTCAAAGAGCGCACGGTGACCAAGGTGTACCACACGGTGGTGCAGGGGATTCCGGATCCGCTCAAGGGCACGATCGATGCGCCCATTGGTCGCCACCCCGGGCACGAGTGGCGCTTCGCCGTGCTCGAGGACGGCCGCGATTCAATCACCCACTACGAGGTGCTGGAGGCCTTCGGCCGGGCGTCTCTCGTGGAGGTGCACCTGGAAACCGGGCGCACCCACCAGATCCGCGTGCATTTCTCGGCGCTGAAGCACGCGTGCGCCGGGGACCTGACCTACGGGGCGGACCCGGCATTGTCCGCGGGCCTCGGCCTGACCAGGCAGTGGTTGCACGCCAAGAAGCTGGGCTTCGCGCACCCCGAGACGGGGGGCTACGTCGAGTACGAAAGCGCCTATCCAGCGGATCTTGCGTTCGCCGTGGAAACCTTGCGAGAGGGCGGTCCGCAACTCTGAACGTGCCGGAAGCTTCGACCATCGCGAGAGCCAGCGGCGTCGTCGGGTAAGTGGCGGGTGTGGTCGGTAGGCGAGGCCCGAATGAGGCGTAGCTCGCGCTCGCCGGAACGTGAGGTTGTCGGCGTCCCGTCCTAGACTGGTCCGGTGACCACGGCGACCGGCAAAAAAGGCTTCACCCACCTCCACGTACACACCGAGTACTCAATGCTCGACGGTGCTGCACGCCTGGACGATTTGTTCGAGGAATGCCACCGTCAGGGCATGGATTCCCTGGCCACCACGGACCACGGGTTCGTGTTCGGCGCCTATGACTTCTGGAACCGCGCTCGCTCTGCGGGGATCAAGCCGATCATCGGTGTGGAAGCGTACCTGAGCCCGGGCACCGCGCGGCAGGATCGCACCCGCGTGAAGTTCGCGGACGGGGGCCGTGACGACGTTTCCGGTGGTGGCGCGTACACGCACATGACGATGCTCGCCGAGACGAGCGAGGGCATGCAGAACCTCTTCCGCGCCTCGACCAAGGCGTCCCTGGAGGGTCAGCTCTACAAGCCGCGCATGGACCGTGAACTGCTGAACCAGTACGGTAAGGGGCTGATCGCCACCACGGGGTGCCCCTCGGGCGAGGTGCAGACCCGGTTGCGACTGGGTCAGTACGATCAGGCCGTCCAGGCCGCCGCGGAGTACCGCGACATTTTCGGCGCCGAGAACTTCTACTGCGAGCTCATGGACCACGGTCTGGGTATCGAGAAGCGGGTGACACAGGATCTGCTGAAACTCGCCAAGCAGCTGAATTTGCCCCTCGTGGCCACCAACGATCTGCATTACACGCACGCGGAGGACGCCAAATCCCACGCGGCCCTGCTGTGCGTGCAATCCGGCTCCACGCTGCAGGATCCCAAGCGTTTCAAGTTCGACGCGGATGAGTTCTACCTCAAATCTCCCGAACAAATGCGTGAACTCTTCCGCGATTTCCCGGACGCCTGTGACAACACGTTGGAGATCGCCGAGCGGTGCAACGTGGGGTTCGACACCTCCGCCAACTACATGCCTCGCTTCCCCGTTCCCGAGGGCGAGAACGAGGAATCCTGGTTCGTGAAGGAGGTCGAGAAGGGCCTGCATTACCGGTTCCCGAGCGGCATTCCGGATGACGTGCGCAAACAGGCGGAGTACGAGAAGGGCATCATCATCCAGATGGGCTTCCCCGGGTACTTCCTGGTGGTGGCCGACTTCATCAACTGGGCCAAGGACAACGGCATCCGCGTGGGTCCCGGGCGTGGTTCCGGTGCCGGTTCCATGGTTGCGTATGCCATGCGCATCACCGAGCTCAACCCCCTGCAGCACGGACTGATCTTCGAGCGCTTCCTCAACCCGGACCGTGTGTCCATGCCCGACTTCGACGTCGACTTCGATGATCGGCGCCGTTCCGAGGTCATCCACTACGTGACCGAGAAGTACGGCGACGAGCGCGTGGCCATGATCGTCACGTACGGCACCATCAAGGCGAAGCAGGCGCTCAAGGACTCCTCCCGAGTGCTCGGCTACCCGTTCTCCATGGGCGAGAAGCTCACCAAGGCCATGCCGCCGGACGTCATGGGCAAGGGCATCTCACTCAAGGACGTCTACGACCAGGACGCCAAACGTTACGACGAAGCCGGTGAGCTTCGCGACACCCTGGCCGATGATCCCGAAGCCATGAAGGTTTTCGAAACCGCTCAGGGTCTGGAGGGGCTCAAACGCCAGTGGGGTGTGCACGCGGCCGGTGTGATCATGTCCTCGGACCCGCTCATCGACATCATTCCGTTGATGCGCCGTGAGCAGGACGGCCAGGTGATCACGCAGTTCGACTACCCCACGTGTGAGGGCCTGGGTCTGATCAAGATGGACTTCCTGGGGCTGAGGAACCTCACGATCATCTCGGACGCGCTCGAGAACATCACCCTCAACCGTGACGGTTTCGTGCTCGATCTGGAGCATTTGAACGTGGACGACAAGGGGTCCTACGATCTGCTGGCCCGCGGCGAGACCCTGGGAGTGTTCCAGCTGGACGGTGGCCCCATGCGCCAGCTGCTCAAGCTCATGCGCCCCGACAACTTCGAGGACATCTCCGCGACCATTGCGCTGTACCGTCCGGGGCCCATGGGCGCCAACTCGCACACCAATTACGCGCTGCGGAAGAATGGTGCGCAGGAAATCACGCCCATCCACCCGGAACTGGAAGAACCGCTCGCGGAGATCCTGGACACCACCTACGGCCTGATCGTGTATCAGGAGCAGGTGATGGCGATTGCGCAGAAGGTGGCCGGCTACTCGCTGGGTCAAGCCGACATTTTGCGCCGCGCCATGGGCAAGAAAAAGAAATCCGAGCTGGACAAGCAGTACAAGGGCTTTCACCAGGGCATGATCGACCGCGGGTATTCCGAGGCGGCCATCAAATCACTGTGGGACATCCTGCTCCCGTTCTCCGACTACGCGTTCAACAAGGCACACTCCGCCGCCTACGGTCTGGTGTCCTATTGGACCGCGTTCCTCAAGGCGCACTATCCGGCCGAGTACATGGCCGCGTTGCTCACCTCCGTGGGAGACGATAAGGACAAACTTGCCCTTTACCTCACCGAGTGTCGCCACATGGGCATCACGGTGCTCCCACCGGACGTCAACGAGTCCGCATTGAACTTCACTCCCGTGGGCACGGACATCCGTTTCGGCATGGGGGCCGTGCGCAACGTGGGTGCCAACGTGGTGCAGGCCATGGTCAACGCCCGCCATGAGAAGGAACGCTTCACGTCTTTCAACGACTTCCTGGCCAAGGTTCCCGCGGTGGTCTGCAATAAGCGAACCATCGAGTCCATGATCAAGGCCGGCGCGTTCGACCAGCTCGGTCATACCCGGCGCGGACTGGTCATGTGTCACGAACAGGCCGTGGAAGATTTCGTCGCCCAGAAAAAGAAAGAGGACAACGGCGAGTTCACGTTCGATCTCTTCGCCATGGGCGGTTCCGACGATCCCGAGGGGGACACGTTCTCGGTCGAGGTGCCGGACGTTCCCGAGTGGGAACGCAAGGACATGTTGGCGTTCGAGCGCGAAATGCTGGGCCTTTACGTGTCCGATCACCCGTTGCGCGGTCTCGACGACGCCCTGAGCCAGTACACGGACACCGCCATCCAGCCGCTGTTGTCCGACGACAACAACCGGCCCGACGGCGCCGTTGTCACCGTGGGCGGCATGATCACATCACTGTCGCGGCGCATTGCCAAAACCTCCGGTAACGCTTACGCGCGGATTGAGCTCGAGGACCGTTCGGGGTCCATTGAGATCATGTTCTTCGGCAAGGCGTACGCGCCCATTGCCGGGGTGCTCACGGAGGACCTGATCTGCGTGATCAAGGGACGCATGCAGCGCCGTGACGACGGTTCCATCTCGATCTCCGCCCAGGAACTCACCGTTCCGGAGCTCAGCATGGACGGTACCTCCGGTCCCGTGTGCGTGGCGCTGCCCGAGCACCGCGCCACGGAGGCCACCATCCGCCAGATTGGCGAGGTGCTGCGCAACCATCGCGGCGAGTCCGAGGTCCGCATCCACTTGGACACCCACCGCTCACTCCAGGTGCTGCGGCTAGGACCCGAGCATCGGGTCAATCCCACGCCGGCGCTGTTCGGTGACCTCAAGGTGCTGTTGGGTCCGGCCTGCCTGGAAGCCTGATCGGCTCGTGGTTCTCGCGGCCGGGCCGTCCAGGTTCTGGGTGCCCGGGCGATCCGCCGTGCGCTTGTAGAATGGCAGGGTGACTGAACAAACCCTGGATTCCGCAACCGCAACCACTCCCTCCGGCTTCCTGCGGGTCATCGACCTGCGCGGACAGCACCTGAGCTGGAACGAGCTGCGTCATGCGGTACCGAGGCAAACGGCGTCGTCCGTGGCCGAAGCGGAAGCCAGTGTGCGTTCGATCATCGACAACGTCCGGTCCAACGGCGCGGCGGCCGTCCGCGAGTACGCCCAGAAGTTCGACCGCGTGATGCAGGACCGCATCAAGGTTGACCCGGCAGAGATCCAGAAGGCCGTGCGCGAGCTGGATCCCGCGGTGCGCAAGGGTTTGGAAACGGCGATTGAGCGCACTCGTCGATTCGCCACGGCCCAGCGCCCGGCGGACGTCGAGGTGGAGATCGCCCCGGGTGCCGTGCTGAACCATCGCTGGACCCCGGTCAAGCGCGCGGGCCTCTATATTCCCGGGGGCCTGGCCGTGTACCCGTCGTCGGTGATCATGAACGTCGTGCCCGCTCAGGCAGCGGGTGTGGAGTCCGTGGTGCTGTGCACTCCGCCGCAAAAGAATTTCGGGGGGCTTCCGCACCCCGTGATCCTGGCCGCCGCCGGTTTGCTCGAGGTGGACGAGGTCTGGGCCATTGGCGGCGCGCAGTCGCTAGCGGCCATGGCATATGGGCTGACCGACGGCGAGGACGTCCTGGAACCGGTGAACACCGTGACCGGTCCCGGCAACATCTTCGTGGCGATGGCCAAACGTCAGCTGCGCTCCATGGTGGGTGTGGATGCCGAGGCCGGCACCACCGAGATCGCCATCATCGCTGACGCCACCGCGGACCCGCGTTTCGTTGCGGCCGACCTGATTTCCCAGGCCGAACACGATCCGGATGCGGGCTCGGTGCTGATCACCGATTCCGCCCCGCTGGCCCATGCGGTCGAGGCCGAGCTCGCCACCCAGGTGGCGGACGCCAAGCACCACGAACGCATAGGGATCGCCCTGCGCGGTCCCCAGTCCGGTGTGGTGCTGACGGACAACCTGGACCGTGCCATCGAGGTGGCCGATGCGTACGCCGCGGAGCACCTCGAGATCCACACGGAGAATGCCCGTGAGGTGGCCGCTCGTGTGCGCAACGCCGGTGCGATCTTCATTGGCTCCTACAGTCCCGTGCCGCTGGGCGATTACGCGGCCGGCTCCAATCACGTGTTACCCACGGGTGGCACCGCGGTCTTCAATTCGGGTCTGCAGGCGGCGTCGTTCATGAAGGCCGTGCAGGTCATCGAGTACAACCAGGACGCGTTGGCCGAACTCGAGGATGACATCGTGGCGCTGGCCACGAGCGAAGATCTGCCGGCTCACGCGCGCGCTGTGACCATCCGCTCCGAAACATCCGGCCGGAAAGGCTGACCCGTGCACTGCCCGTTCTGCCGACACAATGACTCCAAGGTGGTCGATTCCCGCACCACCGACGACGGTACGGCGATCCGCCGCCGCCGCCAATGCACGGAGTGCGGGCGCCGCTTCTCCACGTTGGAAACCACGTCGATCTCGGTGATCAAGCGCTCCGGTGTCACGGAGCCGTTCGACCGTCAAAACATTGTCAACGGTGTGCGCAAGGCGTGCCAAGGCCGTCCCGTGAGCGAGGACGACCTGGCGATGCTCGCCCAAGAAGTCGAAGAATCGGTGCGCGCCTCGGGCTCCGCCGAGATCGACGCCCACGATGTGGGCCTGGCGATTCTCACCCCGCTACGGCGACTGGATGTCGTGGCCTACCTCCGGTTCGCGTCCGTGTATCAGGCGTTCGAAGGCCTCGAAGACTTCGAGCGAGCCATTGATGTGTTGCGTGATCAGCAAGCGGAATTGGCCGGTCAGCAAACCTTGGTCCCGGACACCTCGCGGCGCCACACCGCTCCTGCCGCACGACGCCGCTCGGCGCGCAAACCCGTGTCGGGCACCGCCGCAACGTCGTTGCCGGCCCCGGCTGGTGAGGCGGAGGAGAGCGAACCCAAGCCCCGGCGCAAACGCGCCGCCAAGAAGCAGCAGGAAACGGCCACGCAGCCGCGGTTGCTGTAGCTCGGGTACTCTCACCTACCCTGGGTAACAGAAGTCACCCGCACGGAAGGGAACCAGCGTGGTCAAGGACCCGGAACATCTTCCGCCCTACAAGAAGTGGGACTGGCTCTGGCGTTCGACCTTCGAGCTGGAGTACCAGGGGACGCTTCTGGTGGCGGATGTGGACTACTTCGACTTCTCCGAGCGGATCCGCCTGTATCGGGACGGTGATTTCGTGGCCGCAGGCTCGTCACCGGTCAGGCTCCCCGTGGATTGCCAAGCAACGGTGGAGGCGGCGTTGTCGCTCTACGGGATGCGGTACGTCCGGCTCGTTCGCTCGAGCGCTGGAACCTCGGAGACCTTTCGTCCGAGCCCGGGCACGGGCGAGGACCGGCGCGCGCGGTTTGCGGCCAATTACCCGGGGCCGGACAGGATTATTTCGATGTGCTCGTGGATCGTGTTGATGTTGGCGCTACTCACGCAGGTTCCGGAGATTCTGAATGTCGTGGGCCGGATCTTCGACGTCTACGTGCCAACCTTTCAACTGCCCAACTGGTTGAACATCACGCTGCAGATCGGTGGCGTCCTTGCCGGGTTGGACCGTGCGCTGCGCATGAAGTTCAATCGCTGGATCGACGAAACACACCTGTAGGCCGGCTTCTTCGATCTGCGCATTCAGCGAACGGGATCCGCCGCCGCGCCGTCGGTTGCGGGGTCCTCGAGCGGTGCGCCGCCCAGGGCCTGCTCCTGCCAGTGGGTCACTACCCAGCGCTCGTCGGAGCCCTCGATCACCACGGCACCGGTGTTGGAAAGCGCGTTGTGCGCCACGAAGTCCACATCGACGTTCTCGCACCGGGCCGCGGTCCAGGCGCGAATAATGGCGCCGTGTGACACGAGAATGGCGACCTCTCCGTCACCTGGGCCGTGGGCGGCCTCCGACACGACAGCGTCAAATCGCCGGATCACGTCGTGACCATTTTCTTCCGAGCCCGGGACCCGAGCGTTCCAATCACCCGCGGACCACCCCACGGCGGTGCGGACGTAGGTTTGAATCGATTCCTCGTCGTTGGCCATTTCCAGATCACCCGCCGAGATTTCCCGGAGACTTGCCCGCACGGTCGGCTCCAGTCCGAAGTGCTCGGCCAGGGGAGCGGCGGTCTGCTGGGTCCTCACGAGATCGGACACGAATATTCTCCGGACTGATTCACGCCCCAGGGCGTCCACCAGCGCTTCGGCCTGTTCGCGCCCGAGATCGGTGAGGTCGGCACCGGGGACCGCGGTGTCCAAGTGCTGACCCACATTGGAGCTGGTTTGACCGTGTCGAACGAGAATGAGCCGCACGAGAATTTCTCGCCTTTCCGCAGGTAAGTAGCAACCACAGGGTGCTTCGGTTCACGCTAGTGCACCCGTGAGCGCCGAGGACAATCGGGTGTCCGCGGTCAGCAAGAGGCGGCGGGTGACGGGGATGGCTAGACGGGGAGCCCCAGGCGACGTCGTCGTTGCCTGTTGATCAAGGCCGTTGTGGTACCCAGCAGCACCAGGGCGGACACCACCCACACCGATTTGATCCCGATGGTGACGTAGCACAGGCCGCCCAGCACGGCGCCGATGACCAGCGAGAGCCACAGGATGAAGTACCGTAACCATGCCCGGTGACTGCCCCCGAAGAACGCGCCCACGAACCGCTGGGACATCTTGACCAGGGTGCCGGTCATGTATGTGAGCGAAATGGACACCTCACCGTCCCGTTCGAAAATGCTGTTCATGGCGCCCACGGTGAATGACAAACTGAGCACGGCTAGGAGACCGTGTCCTAATGCCACCCAGACCGAGGCCACGGAGACGGTGAAACACACGAACAGGAGGACGGCTTCCCTGGGTCGGGTGGGCGGGAGGCGACGATGGGCCACACGGCTGATGAGGGAGCCGATCATGACTCCCGTGAGGAACAAGGCCATGACCCCGGCAGCTCGCCACGCAACATCCCAGCTGCCCTCCACGGCCGCGGTGGTCATTCGGGTGGTGTTACCCGACATGAAGGACAGGAAGAACCCGCCCAGGTAGAGGAACCCCAGAGCGTCGATGAACCCGGTGATCGAGGAGAGATACCACGCCAACGCTCGCTCTCCGAGGCGATACCCTTCCATGCCCGTCCGTCCCTCCCGTGGTCGACGTGGGGAGCTCTCACGGGGTGAGCTCCCCACGAAAAAAGCGGCCTCCCTCGAGGGGAGACCGCAGTGAGACCGTGCTGACCGGTCCCTGGTGGCCGTGTCCACCATCTGGTGGGCCCTACCGGGATCGAACCGATGACATCTACGGTGTAAACGTAGCGCTCTACCAGCTGAGCTAAAGGCCCTTTATAATCGGGTGGGCATAACTGATCCAGCTGCCAGCACCCGATTGGGGTATAGCCTACCTGCACGTACGTAATTCCTGGTAGCCGCGACCGAACGTCCGGTGTGTGTAGTTGATCACGTATCCGCCCGCCACCGGGCTGGTGCGTCAACGGGTTGTGAGCCATTCGACAGTGCAGAAGTTGGCATCTGATGGCAAGCATGGGTTAACGTAGGAGTCACGAACGCACGGAACAGTGCCTTCGTACCAGGGGACGCTGGTGCGCTGGATCGCTTTCGGGCGTGACAGATACGGCGGTTCGATTCCGTCGGTCTCCACCGTAGAAGCCCCGGACCGCACAGGTCCGGGGCTTCTCCCTTGCCCAACTGTGAGCGTGGGAACAAAAGGCAATACCCGCTCAGCCGCCCCCTCGGTGCGTAGGCTTGTGCCATGGCTGCAGATAAGAAAGCTCAAATTGGTGTCACCGGCCTCGCGGTGATGGGCGCGAACCTCGCCCGCAACTTTGCTCGCCACGGTTACTCCGTGGCCCTTCATAACCGCTCGGTGGGTAAAACCGATGCTCTGCTCGAGGAGCACGGTTCGGAAGGCGATTTCATTCGCACCGAGACCATGCAGGAACTCGTGGACTCCTTGGAGAAGCCGCGGCGCATCCTGGTCATGGTCAAGGCGGGTGCTCCCGTGGACTCCGTGATCGAACAACTCACTCCGTTGCTCGACAAGGACGACATCATCATCGACGGGGGTAACTCGTACTTCCAGGACACGCGCCGCCGCGAGCGGGAATGCGCGGAGAACGGCCTGCACTTCGTGGGAATCGGTGTGTCCGGCGGTGAGGAGGGCGCTCTGAACGGCCCGTCCATCATGCCGGGTGGTTCCGAGGAGTCCTACAAGAGCCTGGGTCCCATGCTCGAGGACATATCAGCCAAGGCCGGCGACGGTAAGCCCTGCTGCGCTTGGATCGACACGGACGGTGCCGGTCACTTCGTGAAAATGGTGCACAACGGCATCGAGTACGCAGACATGCAGGTTATCGGTGAGGCGCACGAGCTGCTGCGCTCGGTCGCCGGGCTGGAACCGGCCGAACAGGCAGACGTGTTCGACGAGTGGAACAAGACCGAGCTGTCGTCCTACCTGATCGAGATCACCGCCCACGTTCTGCGTCAGGTGGACTCCAAGACCGGCAAGCCGTTCATTGATATCGTGGCCGACGCCGCCGGGCAGAAAGGCACCGGGCGTTGGACCGTTCAGGAAGCCCTCGAGTTGGGGTCGCCCGTCACGGCCATAGCCGAGTCCGTGTTCGCTCGGGCGCTGTCCTCCTCCGAGCCGGAAATGCGCCGTGAGGCCCAGGACATCCTGCCCGCGGGCATCGGAGACACCACCGAAGACGTGGTCAAGGACCCGGAGTTCGTGGACGACATCCGTAAGGCGCTCTACGCGTCCAAGTTGGTCTCCTACGCCCAGGGCCTGGACATGCTCACCATGGCCGGCCGTGAATACGGTTGGGATCTGAACCTGGCCACCATCGCCAGCCTGTGGCGCGAGGGCTGCATCATTCGAGCGGAGCTGCTCAACGTGATCATGGAGGCCTACGCGGGGGACAAGGATCCCCTGAACCTTCTGTTCGCCCCCGAGTTCATTGCGGCCATGGAGGATGCATTGCCCGCATGGCGCCGGGTGGTGGCACGCGCCGTGGAACGCGGCATTCCGGCACCGGTGTTCTCCTCGGCGTTGGCCTACTACGACGCCCTGCGGCGCCCCCGGTTGAATGCCGCCCTGACCCAGGGCCTGCGCGACTACTTCGGCGCGCACACCTACAAGCGTGTGGACGATCCGGAGAGCTCGTTCCACGTCCTGTGGAGCGGAAACCGTTCAGAGGTCGTCTCCTGATTCGCAGACAGTAGAGCCACTCACGACGCCGCGGGCCGCCTTTCGAACGAAAGGCGGCCCGCGGCGTCGTGATTCTCAGAAGAGCTCGACAGCCTCAGATCCACATGGCGGGATCGATGTAGGTGGCCGGGTCCACCAGGGGTTCCTGCTTCTCGGGCGTGCGCTGGCGAATCTTGCCGGGAATGCCCGTGACGATGGAGTCCTCCGGGACGTCCTTGACGACCACGGCATTGGCACCCACGGCGGAATCCGATCCGATCATCAGGGGGCCCAGGATCTTGGCGCCGGCGCCGATGGTGACACGGTCGCCCACGGTGGGGTGACGCTTGACCGGCTCCAGGGAACGGCCGCCCAGGGTCACGCCGTGATAAATCATGACGTCCTCGCCGATCTCAGCGGTTTCCCCGATCACCACACCCATGCCGTGATCAATGAAGAAACGCCGGCCAATGGTGGCGCCAGGGTGGATCTCCACACCGGTGGCCCACCGCGCAGCCTGGGACACCGTGCGGGCCAGTAAACGCGTGTTGGGGTCCTGCCACAGCTTGTGTGAGAGCCGGTGCGCCCAGATGGCGTGCAGCCCCGAATAATTCAGCGCGATCTCGAGATTCGAGCGAGCCGCTGGATCGTGGACGTGGGCGGTTTCGAGATCCTCCTTGAGTCTGCGCCAAAAGCTCACGTGTCATTACCTCTTCTGCTCCGCCCCGTGTCCGGGGGCCCAATGATCTCGTGATGTCAGCCGACACCGGTGGCGTCGTTTGTGCCAACGCTATCGAACTCTCATGCTATTCCCGCGCCCGAAGCATCCTCGAGAAGCCGCGGGTCTCGGCGGCAATGGTCTTAAAAGCGCATGCGCGGCGGCGACCCTCTGGCCGCTCGCCGCGCATGCGTTCTCGACTCATCCGCTGTGAGGCGGAATCAGCCGCGGATGTCTTCGTAAAGGATGGTGGAGATGTAACGCTCACCGAAGTCGCACACGATCGCCACGATCAGCTTGTCGCGGTTCTCTTCCTTGGCGGCTTCCTCGAGCGCGGCCCACACGATGGCACCGGATGAGATGCCGCCCAAAATACCCTCGCGTGAACCCAGTTCACGGGCGGTGGTCACGGAATCTTCAACGGTGACGTCGTACACGTCGTCGTAGATCTCGCGGTTGAGGATCTCGGGAATGAAGTTCGCGCCGAGACCCTGAATCTTGTGGGGGCCGGCCTTGCCCTCGGTCAGCAGCGGGGAATCCGAAGGCTCCACAACGACCATGCGAATGTCGGGCTTCTGCTCGCGCAGGTACTTGCCGGCACCGGAAATGGTGCCACCGGTGCCAATGCCGGCTACGAAGATGTCGATGTCGCCGTTGGTGTCTTCCCAGATCTCCGGGCCGGTGGTGTTGTAGTGGACATCCACGTTGGCGGGATTGGCGAACTGACGGGCCAGCACGGCGTTCTCGGTGGTGTTCACGATTTCCTCGGCCTTGTCCACGGCACCGCGCATGCCCTCGGCGCCGGGGGTCAGAACGATTTCCGCGCCGAAGGCACGCAGCATCACACGACGCTCGGTGGACATGGTCTCGGGCATGGTCAGGATGACCTTGTAACCGCGAGCCGCACCCACCATGGCCAGAGCGATACCGGTGTTGCCGGAGGTGCCCTCCACCACGGTGCCGCCGGGCTTGAGCTCACCGGACGCCTCGGCGGCGTCAATGATGGCCTTACCGATCCGGTCCTTGACCGAGTTGGCCGGGTTGTAGAACTCGAGCTTGACGGCAACATTGCCGGGAAGGTCCTGGTCCAAGTGGTTCAAGCGGACCAGGGGAGTTCCGCCCACGATTTCCGTGATGTTCTCGTAAATCTTGCCCATGGATGTTTCTCCTGTCGTGGATTCGTGCCGGGAGGTGTGTCAGCGCAAAACTGGTTTTCAGCCTAGCGCCGGTGCCTGTCGGATCTCAGTGCGTTAGCCACACGGCGTAATCTTTGCGGACCTTGGCCAACTTGGGATTGATGATCACCTGGCAGTAGCCGTTGAATGGTTGGTTTCCGTAAAAATCCTGGTGGAAATCTTCGGCCTCCCACAGTGGCTGGGGTTCTTCGATGGTCGTGACGATCGGGTCCTGAAACAGGGGCTGAGCTTTGTTGATTGCCTGCTCGAAGAGTGCCCGCTGCTGCTCGTTGGCGGGGAACATGGCGGAGCGGTACTGCGTGCCCACGTCGTAGCCTTGCCGGTTCAACGTGGTGGGATCGTGGCCGGTGAAGAACAGGTCCAGGATCACGTCCGCGGGAACCACCATGGGGTCGAAGGTGACGACCACGGCTTCCGCGTGACCCGTGGTGCCCGAGCACACTGATTCGTAATCCGGGTGCTGCGTCTGGCCGCCGGTGTACACGCTGCGGACGTCTTGCACGCCGCGGACCCGGCGGTAGACGGCGTCCAAGCACCAGAAGCAACCGCCGGCGAGCACAAAGGTTTCTGTTGAGGGAGAACTCATAGTCCATATAACGCGCAAATCGCCGCACAATTCCCGAGCCGCCGGCGGTCTGCCCTCCTAGGATGGTCACATGACGTCCGAGGCCCAACCCCACCACCGATTGATGCCCACACTTGCACAGGTGGTGGATGCCGCGGATTCCCTGTGGCCGTTCCGGCTCCAGGAGAACTGGGACGCCTCGGGCTTGGTCACCGGCCGTCCGGACCAGCCGGTGCAACGCATCCTTTTCGCGGTGGATCCGGTGGCCCCGGTCATCGCTGACGCGCTCCAGCGCCACGCCGACCTCCTGATCACCCACCACCCGCTCCTCCTGCGAGGTGCCACCTCCGTGGCGGCGCTCGGGTTCAAGGGACGGGTGATCCACGACCTGATCGAGAACCGCTGTGCCCTCCTCGCCTGCCACACCAATGCGGACTCCGCTCGCCGGGGCGTGTCCGACGCCCTGATCGCGGCCACCGGTGTCAATCCCGACGACGCCGCCCCGCTCTTTGCTGACGGCACCGACCCGAACGCGGGGCTGGGGCGCGTGGGCACCCTGTCCCGCAGCGTGAGCTTGCGGGAACTCGCCCACCGCCTGGCCACGAATCTCCCTGGCACCGCGCAGGGACTGCGCATCGCGGGGGACCCGGATCAAATGATCACCACCGTTGCCGTGTGCGGTGGCGCCGGCGATTCACTGTTCGAAGAGGTCCGTGCCGCGCGGGCGGACGTGTACATCACCGCGGACCTGCGCCACCACCCCGCCTCAGAAGCACGCGAGCACGCCCTGGGACCCGGAGGTCATGGCGCGCCCGCACTGATCGACGCCGCGCACGCAGCGAGCGAGGCCCTGTGGCTTCCCTGGGGTGCCCAGGACCTGCAGCGAACGCTTGCCGCCCGGGGATTCGACGTGGAGGTATCCGTGAGTGATGTGCGAACCGACCCGTGGGATTTCCGGGTAGCCTCACCCGACTCCGATTCAACGCCGAATCACACCTCAGGAGAGACTTCATGACCGAACAACAGGCCGCTTTGCTCGCCCTCCTGGACCTCCAGGCGGTGGATTCCGAACTGCACGCCATCATGGTCAAGGCCAAATCCTTGCAGGAGTCCGAGCATGTGAAATCGTTATTGGCCCGCCGCGCCCAGGCCATCGAGGCGGCCAAGCAGTTGGATGCCCGTGGCAAAGAAGCCGCGAGCGCCGTCGACGGGGCGGACACCAAGGTGCGGGAGATTCAGGCCAGGATCGACCGGGACAGCGAGCGGCTCAACCACGGTGGAACGGCCAAGGATTTAATGGGGATCCAGCACGAGATCGACACGCTCACCAAGCAGCGTGGCCACGCCGAGGACGCCCAGTACCAGGCCATGGAACACGCCGAAGCGGTGGCGGCGGACCGGGAACAGAAACTCCCGCTGTTGCGCGCCGCGGACGCCCAGGCCCGAGATGCGGTGAGCGAGCGGGATCGGGGTTTGGCCGAGTTGCAGGATCGTCACCGCGAGCTCACGGCCCAACGGCCCGAACGGGTGAGCGCGGTGGGCGACGAGACCCTGGTCGCGCGCTACGACTCGCTGCGCAATGCCCGCGGGGGCGGGCGGATCGCGGTTGCACGGTTCGAGCGCGAGACATGCGGGGCGTGCGGAACGCACATGAGTCCGGGGGACGCGCAATTGATCCTCAACGCGCCCGCCGGAACCATTCCCACGTGCATCGAGTGCTCCGCGCTCTTGGTCCGCTGAGCAGACCGGGCCGGGTCGCGCGGTAGGATCGACGCTGGACAGGCGGGCCGGGTGACCGCGCGGCGCACCGAAAGGCGCGTCTCGAGGAAAGTCCGGGCTCCGCAGAGCTGGATGGTGGGTAACGCCCACTCGGGGAAACCCGCAGGAAAGTGCCACAGAAAATAAACCGCCCGCCACGCGCGGGTCAGGGTGAAAAGGTGGTGTAAGAGACCACCAGCGTGCCGGGTGACCGGTGCGGCTCGGTAAACCCCATCCGGAGCAAGGCCATGCAGGGTGCGTTCGAGGGCTGCTCGTCCAAGTGCCCGGGTAGGCTGCTTGAGCCGCGCGGCAACGCGCGGCCTAGATGGATGGTCACCACCGCGGTTCGGGTAACCGGCCGCGGCACAGAACCCGGCTCATAGGCCCGCCTGTCCCTCCACTAGACTTCTGGGGTGCTGATTCTGCTGCCCCCGTCCGAGTCCAAGACCGCTCCCGTCTCCGGTGCCCCCATTGCCCGAGGCGCCCTCAGCTTTCCGGAGCTGACCGAGGATCGAGAGCGTCTGGTCGCCACACTGGCGCACGTGAGCGGGCAGAAGAACGCGCTCGCGGTTCTGGGTGTGGGGCAATCCTTGGCGGACGACGTCGCTCGCAACCGTGAGCTTCTCACCGCGCCTTCCGGCCCGGCACTGTCCGTCTACTCCGGAGTGCTGTACGACGCCCTGGACGCGGCCTCACTCTCCGACGCCGCTCGCGAGGTGGCGGATCGCTCACTCGTGGTGATCTCCGCACTGTGGGGCGCCGTGCGGCCCCACGACCATATTCCCGCATACCGGTTGTCGATGGGAACGGATCTGCCCCGGCACGGAAAGCTCAACACCTGGTGGAAGCCGCGTCTGTTCCCGGTGTTGGGTCAGGCCGCAGCCGGCCGGGTGGTCGTGGATTGCCGCTCGGCCGCCTACGCCGCCGCGTGGAAGCCGCCGGCCGCTCGAACCGTTGCCGTGCGGGTGGAACAGCTCAACGAGACCGGGAAGCGCTCAGTGGTCTCGCACAACGCGAAACACACCAGGGGCCTGGTGGCGCGGTTCTTGTGTGAACACGTGGCGGCGCACGGAACTCTTGAGACCGTCGAGGCCGTCCGTGCTGCCCTCGCTCAGCGCTGGACGGTAGAGCTGACCGAGCCCACTGCGCGCAAAGCCGGAACACTCACCGTCGTCCTGGACCCGCCCGCGAAGTGAAGTCCTCCGGACCCGCAGACTCGACACGGCGCCCACCCGTCCCATCACGACGTCCGAGTTTGCGAGCCGCGGGCAATGGGTGGCTGGCCAGCCGGTTCTGCTGCCCGGGAGTCAGTGACCGAACGGGTCCTCGTCCTCGCCCGGCAGCCAGGTCGAGTCGTTGGACCACTGTTCCTGCTTAATGGCCTTCCTGGCCTTCTTGCCCCATTTGGTGTTGAGCCGGTCCACGTAGAGCTTGCCGTCCAAGTGGTCGTACTCGTGCTGCATCACGCGGGCGAACCAGCCGTTGGCCTCGAAGGCGAGCGGGTCGCCGTTCTCGTCCTGACCCGCTACGCGGATCCAATCGGCACGTTTGAGCGGCCACGAGTAACCGGGAACCGACAGGCAGCCTTCGGATTCCTCATCCGGGTCCGGGGCCACTTCGGAGATCTTGCCCGCGGTCAGTGCCGGGTTGACGATCACGCCGCGTGCAGGGACTCCGTCATCGTTGTCGAAGCCGTAGGTGAAGATCCGCAACCCCACCCCGATCTGGGGTGCCGCGAGTCCTACGCCGTGGGCCTCGTCCATGGTCTCGTACATGTCCGCAATCAACGCGCGCAGTTCGTCGTTGAATTCGGTGACCTTCGCCGCGGGACGGTGGAGCACCGGATTCCCGGTAATGACGATGGGGCGAATGGCCATGTTGTGGTTCCTCACACAGTGCTGTCGGGGCTGATGGTCCGCAGGCCAATATATCGCGTGACGTGTGATGTCGCGGGCGCATCATGTGCACCGCTAATATTAAGCATGCTGCATATCCTCCCCCGGAGGGGTGTGGCGCCAGATTCGCGGTTCGGGATGAACTGGCCGATGGATCACAACACCTAATGGACTGAGTTGAAGGGGGCATGCCCGAGTGAGGGTCGCGTCAGCACCGCACGGCCACGTGTATATCCAACACCTGGCGGACCCAGAAGGCTCGGGCTCTGTGTACCGCCTGCCCGACCCGACCCCGGAACGATCGGTTCCCGGTGCACCCTGGTGGCCCCTGGTCATGTTGGACGTGGAGTGGATCAATGACCACGCCCATGAATTCGATGTTTTTCATTTGCACTTCGGCTTCGATGCCGTGCCGCCGGCGGAGCTCCAACGCATCGTTGCGGCATTGCGCGACAACGGCAAGCCGCTTGTCTACACGGTTCACGACCTGCGCAACCCGCATCAGACGGATCCTTCGATCCATGACGTCGCACTGGATGTTCTGATTCCCGCGGCGAATCACCTGATCACCCTGACTCCGGGGGCGGCGCAGGAGATCCGCCAGCGCTGGGGTCGCGACGCCACCGTGATTGCGCACCCGCACGTGGTGCAGTTGGAGGTACTGGACCACCCGCGTCCGCAGCGCGAGACCGTCACCGTGGGAATGCACCTGAAAAGCATGCGCACCAATATGAATCCACTGCCGGTCCTGCGAACCCTGCTGGCGGAAATCCGTGACCGTGACATGGATTTACTCATCGATGTCCACACGGATGTGCTCACCCCCGGTATGCCCCATTACAACCAGGAAGTTTCCGAACTCTTGAACCACGCGCGTGATCGCGAGGACGTGCGTGTCCACGTCCACGATTTCTACACGGACGACCAGCTGTGGGATTACTTGCTGGGCGTGGATCTTTCCGTCCTCGCGTACCGGTTCGGTACGCATTCCGGGTGGCTCGAAGCCTGCTACGACCTGGGCACGCGCGTGCTGGCCCCGAAGGTGGGTTTTTATGACCAGCAGCATCCGGGGGTTCTGAGTTTTGACTGGGATGAGCAGGGGCAACCGGATTCGAATCAAATTGCGGCCGCACTCGACGGGTTACCCGCCTTGCCGCCGTGGCGAACCACGCGCTCGGAACGCACTCGACAACGGCAGGACATCGCGCGAGCACACTCGCGGATCTATCAAGCGGCAACGGCGGGGAGGTCATCATGAAAATTGCGTTGTTGGCCCATGACCGCTTTCCCATCGCGGTTCCTTTCGCGGGTGGCCTCGAATCATTCACGTGGTACCTGGCCAAGGGACTTCGGGAACGAGGGATCGACGTGGTGGTCTTCGCCGCGCCCGGAAGTGACCCGGAATTAGGCGCCGAAGAGCTCGCCGTCGAACCGGTGTCACTCAGTGAGCAGGCCCGCAGCGACGTCTCGATGCCCCCTGAGGGCCAAGTGCGCGAGACCATTTCCTACCTGCAGGTCATGACCGCCCTGGCTGAACGTGATGACATCGATGTGGTGCACAACAATTCACTGCACTACCTGCCGATTGCCATGGCCCAGTCACTCAAACAGCCCCTACTGACCACGTTGCACACGCCCAACACGCCGTGGATGGAACCGGCGTTACGGTTGAGCCCCTCGGTACGAACCGCAGCCGTGAGCACGTCGATCGCGCACATGTGGCGTGATGTGACGGACGCGCGGGTGATTCCCAACGGCGTGGACCTCGACCGTTGGTCATTGGGTCCCGGAGGGGACTCGTTGGTGTGGTCCGGAAGGATCGTGCCGGAAAAGGCACCCCACCTCGCCGCGCTGATCGCTCGGGAGGCGGGGTGGAAACTGCGCATTGCCGGTCCGCTGTCCAACCAGGAGTACTTCGAAACTCAGTTGAAGCCCTTGCTGTCGGAGGACATCACCTACGCGGGTCACCTGGAACCGGATGAGCTGCACCACCTGGTGTCCCACAGTGCCGCGTGCCTGGTGACGCCGCAATGGGAGGAACCCTACGGACTGGTCGCGGCCGAGAGCATGGCGTGCGGTACCCCGGTTCTGGCGATTGCTCGAGGTGGTTTGGCGGAGGTGGTGCGTGCCCCGGGCGGGTTATCGGTGCTTCCCGAGGCCACCGACGACCTCACTGTCTCGAGCGCCGCGCGCGCCCTGGAGGGAGTGCTCGCCCTGGATCGTTGCACGGTGCGTGAGCATGCACGCGCCCACTGTTCGCTGGACGCCACCGTTGATCGGTATGTGGACTACTACCGGGAGCTGGTCGCGCAATGATCGGTTACTACATCCATCACCAGGGGCTGGGCCATCGCACCCGAGCGCTGGGCATTGCGCGCGAGCTCGGCGTGCCCGTGACGGGGTTCAGTTCCTTGGGGGCACCGGAGGGTTGGCCCGGTGAGTGGTGCACGTTGCCCATGGATGTTCCCGGTTCCCCTGTGGATCCCACGGCCAATGGTGTGCTGCACTGGGCGCCCCTTGATCACGCGGGATACCGCGAACGCATGCGGTTGCTGGCCGAGCGGCTGGGATCGGACATATCGGTCATGGTCACGGACACCTCCGCGGAGGTGACGCTCCTGGCTCGGCTCCTGGGGGTCCGTACCGTGGTCATGGCCATGCGCGGAAACCGCACGGATCGCACGCATCGGGACGCATATGATGCCGCCTCCCTCATTGTTGCCCCGTGGACCGCGGAAACGGCCGAGGAGTACTGGCCGCGCGAGTGGACCGACAAAACCGTGTTCACCGGAGCCACTTCGCGTTTCGACCAACTCGCGGCCGCGTACGCGGGGCCTGCCGCCGACGTCACTGGGCCGAGTTCGCGCCGCAAAGTTCTGGTGGTCTGGGGCGGGGGAGGCACCGAGGTGACGGAGCAGGACATTGACCGAGCCCGGCTGGTGAGCCCCGACTGGGAGTGGACCGTTCGCACACCCGCACACCCCTCGCCCGATCTGTGGGCGGACTTGCAGGACGCGGATGTGGTGGTGACCCACGGCGGTAATAATGCGGTGGCCGAACTCTCGGCGGCGGCCCGGCCGGCAGTGGTGATTGCCCAGCCCAGGCCCTTCGACGAACAGCACGCGACCGTCCGAGCGCTCAGGAACGCAGATGTGTGCACCGCACTCGACGGCTGGCCGGAGGCGGCGCAGTGGCCCACGCTGTTGGGCAACGCGCTGGCCCGCGGTAATTCCGGCTGGTCCCGGTGGCGCCACGGAGACGGTGCACGCCGTGCGGCGCAGGCCATCGAGCGCCTCGATGATGTGGTGGTGACGTGCGGATCGCATTGATCACCATTGTCAGCGGCCGCCACGCGCACCTTCGCAGACAACTCGATTGGGTGTCCGCGCTGGACCCGCAACCGCATGCACACGTTGTGGTGAGCATGGGTGACCCCGAGATTGCGGATCTGGTGGCCGGGCACGGGAACGGGCGCGGCGTCGTCGTCAGCATGGAACCCGCCCGGGAACTGCCGCTGGCCGCGGCGCGAAACGCGGGGGTGGCCACTGCGAGCGGGCTGGGGGCCGACGCCGTGGTCCTGCTGGATGTGGATTGTCTGCCCGAACGAGGTTTGCTGGGCGATTACGAACGAGCGTTAGTGGAGATCGGATCCGAAACGGCCGTGATCAGTGGCCGGGTCAAGTACCTGCCCGAGGGCATGGGCGAGCACGACTACACCCCCCAGCGCGTGGTCGAGCTCGGTCGTGATCACGACGCGCGAGTGATACCTCAGGGTGCAGCCCTGGTTGAGGCTGATCCCCGCATGCTGTGGTCCCTCAACATTGCCGCCACGGTCGAAACCTGGAACCGGGTTGGTGGGTTCGACGAGTCCTACGTGGGTTACGGGGGAGAGGACACCGATTTCGGGCAGCGGCTCGCCGCGGCCGGAGGGAGCATGTGGTGGAGCGGGCTGGCCTGCGCCTACCATCAGCATCACCCCACCGTGACGCCCCCGGTGCAGCACGCGGCGTCGATAGCGCGCAATGCCAACATCTTCCGCGGCAAATGGGGGTTCGACCCCATGGAAGGTTGGTTGCAGCACATGCTCGGGTCGGGGCACCTGACCCGAGAGGGTGGGCAGTGGCGCGCTGCGACCGACCCTCGATAGCACCTAGGGATCATCTGCCACTAAAGTCATTCTTGTGAATGATCAGCACGTTCCGATTACGTTGGCCCTGGTGAATGACTACCCGGTGGTGACGCAGGGCATTGCACGGATGCTGGAGGACTTCGACCGGCTCGAGGTCGTGGAGCTTGCAGCGGGGGAGAACCCCAGCCGTGTCGTGGACCTGGTGCTCTACGACGCCTTTGCCGCACGTGGCCGGGGCCGGTACGACGTGGTGCGGCTTCTCGAGGACGAGCGCAACCGGAAGCTGGTCGTCTATACGTGGCACGTGGCCGACGTTCAGGTGCAGCAAGCGCTAGACCTCGGTATCGACGGCTATCTGTCCAAGCAACTCGATGCCGATGAACTCGCCGAGGCCCTGATCCGGATCCACCAGGGCGAACGCGTGGTGGAGCCGAAACCGATGTCGGAACATATCGAGATCGCCGATTGGCCCGGCCGCAGTGCCGGGTTGTCACCGCGCGAAGCAGAGGTTGTCGCCCTGATCACCCAGGGTGCGACCAACGATGAGATCGCCCGCACGTGTTACCTGAGCATTAACTCCGTCAAGTCCTACATCCGTTCCGCGTACCGAAAAATGGGTGTGGAGCGACGCAGTCAAGCGGTGCTGTGGGGCGTGCAGAACGGGATGCAGCCAGAAAGAACTCATCATTGATTTCACCCCCTGAGGTGGTAGAACCACTCAGGTCGACGCGGCAGAATAGTCATATGACTGATCAATTTGCCGCAGACAAAGCCGCACGTGAACTCGCCGGAGAAGAAGGCGGGTTCCCCACTCAGGAACAGGCTCCCCCGGGGCTGACCACGGAGATGACCCCCGTGCCCGACCACGGTGAGGAGAGCTGGGTCGGGCGAGGCCGGCTCGAAGGCCTGAAGGCGCTGGTCACCGGTGGTGATTCGGGTATCGGCCGCGCCGTGGCCATTGCGTACGCGCGGGAAGGCGCGGATGTGGCCATCAATTACCTCCCGGAAGAACAGTCCGACGCCGAGGACACCAAACAGTGGATCGAGAAGGCCGGCCGCAAGGCTGTGCTTCTTCCCGCGGATCTCCGGGACGAACAGGACGCCCGTGGTGTGGTGGATGACGCCGCCTCCCAGCTGGGTGGTTTGGACATCTTGGTCAATAACGCCGGGTTCCAGTGGGCTCGCCGCGATGGCGGTCTGCAGGGTCTGAAGACCGAGGAAATGGACCGTGTCTTCAAGACCAACCTGTACGCCCTGTTCTGGGTCTCCCAGCAGGCCCTGAAGTACCTGAAGGACGGCTCGAGCGTCATCAATGTGAGCTCGATTCAGGCCTACGACCCGTCCGAGAACTTGATCGATTACGCCTCCACCAAGGCGGCCATCAACAACTTCACGGTCAACCTGGCCAACGAGGTCGGCGGGAAGGGTATCCGCGTCAACGCGGTGGCGCCCGGCCCGATCTGGACCCCGTTGCAGCCGGCCACCAAGGCCGGCGAGTCGATGCCCGCGTTCGGCGGCGACACCGCCCTGGGCCGTGCGGGTCAGCCTTCCGAACTGGCCGGCGCCTTCGTGTTCCTCGCCAGCCCGGCCGAGGCCTCCTACGTCTCCGGCACCGTTATCGGTGTCACCGGAGGTAAGCCGGTCTTCTAACCCGGACCGCGCTCGGACCGCTGGGCACGCGGTGCTCACGTTCGGATCATCTTGGACGACCACGGCCGCCCCTCCCGGGCGGCCGTGGTCGTACGCCGTCGCCCGCGCGGGGACTGCTGCCGGAGTGTTCATGGAGGATCGAGATCGGCACCCTCCTTTGCTACATTGAGCAGCGGAGCCCCGCATCTGGGCTCGCGGACGAGGGAGCAGTACCCGCACCACGACAAGACTGACTCAGAAAGATGCACGTCATGGCGTGGTTGATTCTTATTCTGTCCGGGATGTTCGAGGCCGTTTGGGCGGCCGCCCTGGGAGCATCGCACGGATTCAAACGTCTGGTCCCCACCCTCATTTTTCTCATGAGTCTGAGCCTGAGCATGGCTGGTCTCGCGTGGGCGATGACCTCACTTCCCACCGGCACGGCGTACGCGGTGTGGGTCGGGATTGGCGCAACGCTCACCGTGATTTGGGGCTTCGTGAAGGGTTATGAGCGTCCCACCATTGTGCGGGTGCTCCTGCTCGTGTTGCTCGTCGGCTCCGTGATCGGCCTGAAGGTGGTGAGCTGAATGCCGTGGATTGTGCTGTTGATCAGTGCCGTGTTCGAGGCTGTCTGGGCCACCGCCCTCGGTGAATCCAATGGCCTGAGCGAGTTGACCCCCACCATCGTGTTCTTCGCCGGACTCGCCGTGAGCATGGCGGGACTCGGCTGGGCCGCCAAACACATTCCCATCGGCACCGCATACGCCGTGTGGACCGGCGTGGGGGCCGCCTTGACGGTGATCTATGCCATGGCCACCGGAACGGAAAGCGTCTCGGCCGGGAAGATCATTTTTCTCTCGGGCATCATTGCGGCGGTGGTCGGCCTCAAACTGGCCCCCAGTAAGCCGGTTGACGCCCTGGACTCCGCAGGTGGAGCCGGGTCTTCGACCACTCGCTGACCCTGGCCCCTCATTAACCCTGCCCACTCACTGACCCAGCCAGGAACCCGGTGCCTTGTTGAGTCCGGAAGGCACCGGGTTGTTCACGACGTGGCTGCGGGCATTATCCGCGTTCGTTGTTCTTGCGCGCAGCCTTGGAGCCCAGGGTGGTGAGTACCTTCACAACCTTGGAATTCAGGGCGGAAGCGGCTTCCCTGCCTTCCTGGAGCCCGGATTGTTCCGGTCGTGCCCCGGGAAGTAGCCGATTTGCCAACCCCAGGCCGCGCGTGGTCAGGCCTGGCGCCAGGCCGTGGACTCGCTGGGCGACCTTGGGCAACCAGCCGACCAACACCGTGGGTTTGCCCGCCAATACACCGTCCACGATGATCCGCGCCGCGCGGTCCGCGTTGATGGAGAGAACGGGCAAGGACGCTGCCGGGGCAAACCATGCGTACTCCTTGGCCGACTGACCCGTGAAGAAGGCTCTCTCATGGGAACCGGTGCGCATGAGACCCGGAGCGATGGTGGTAGCCGTAACGCCGGAACCGGCCAGGGCCACCGCGAGTCCTTCGCTGAAACCCACCGCGCCGAACTTGGCGGTGGCATAGGGGAGTAGATGGGGAGGAGATATCAGCCCACCCACTGAGGTGACGGTCCCAATGCGACCGGATCGTCGCTGCCGCATGCCGGGCAACACCTCCAGCGCGCAGTAAATGGGGCCGTAGGTCATGGTGTCAATGGCGTCCTTGAAGTGTTCCACGGTGATCGCCTCGAGCGGGCCGGCCTGAATGATGCCGGCCACGGTGATGAGGACCTCCACGGGGCCCATGTCCTGTTCCACCTCGCGAACCAGTTGCTTCACGGCGTCTGCGTCGCGGACGTCGCAGACATAGTCCTTGACGGTTCCATGGGGTGATAGCTGCTCCTTCGCGCGAGTGAGCTCATCGTGGTCCCGAGCGGCAATGGCTACCGCGTGGCCCCGGTCCAGGAGCTCGCGGCTGACCAGGAGGCCGAGACCTCGTGACCCACCGGGTACCAGTGCAATCTTCAGTGTGCTTACCATCCGTTTAGTTTACGGGAGGCTGGGCATCGGAAACCGGAGGATTTGCCGTGAATCGCGATGAATTGGAGCGCGGTGATTGCAATGCCGCCCATTCATCAGTTAACTGATGGTTATGCGTGCACTCACATGGCAAGGACTCGGCGACGTCCGAGTTGAATCAGTACCTGATCCCGTCATCCAGCATCCCAAGGATGCGATTGTGCGGGTCACGTCCACAGCGATTTGCGGTTCGGACCTGCATCTCTACGGGGTACTGGGCCCCTATATGTCACCCGGTGATGTGCTCGGTCACGAGTTCATGGGCATCGTGGAAGAGGTGGGGGAAGAGGTCACCAACCTCAAGCCGGGCGATCGAGTGGTGGTTCCCTTCACCATTGGCTGCGGTTCCTGCTGGATGTGCGATCGCGGACTGTATGCGCAGTGCGAGACCACTCAGGTGAAGTCCAAGAACATGGGCTCCATGCTGTTCGGGTTCTCGTCACTGTATGGTTCCGTTCCCGGTGGCCAGGCCGAAATGGTGCGCGTACCGCATGCCGATTTCGGTCCGGTCAAACTTCCCGAGACCCACTCCGACGAGCGTTTCCTCTACCTCAGTGACATCCTTCCCACAGCCTGGCAGGGCGTGAAATGGGCCAATGTGGGCCCGGGTGACACCTTGGCCGTCATTGGTCTGGGACCGGTGGGGCAAATGGCCGTCCGGTCCGCCAAGCAGATGGGCGTAGATCGCATCATCGGCGTGGATCTCGTGGACGAGCGCCTGGAGCTGGCCAAGTCCTGGGGTGTGGAAACAGTGGATCGACGCACCGTCAAGGACGTCGCCGCCACGCTTCAAGAAATGACGGACGGCAGGGGACCGGACAGCGTCGTCGATGCCGTGGGAATGGAAGCCCACGGCAACCCGATCTCGGAAAAGATCGTTGCCGGTGCCGCCCGCCTGCCCAAGAAGTTGGGGCAAGCAGCGTTCGAGAAAGTCGGCATCGACCGGCTCGAGGTGCTACACACCGCGATCAATGCCGTGCGACGGAGCGGCACCGTGTCGTTGTCGGGCGTGTACGGGGGTATGGCGGATCCCATGCCCATGATGACCATGTTCGACAAGGGCATCACCATGCGCATGGGTCAGTGCCACGTGAAGCACTGGACCGATGATCTGCTGGCCATTGCCTCCGAACCCGACGACACCCTGGGCTTGGAGACGTTTGCAACCCACCACGTGTCCCTGGAGGATGCGCCCGAGGCCTACAAGATGTTCCAGGAAAAGAGCGACGGCTGCATCAAGGTGGTACTCAAGCCGTAGTCGGGACCAGTTCCGATGGGCGGTCGGTACGGGCTGGATATCAAGTATCCACTCCGTCCCGGCCGCCTTTTATCATGCCTCGGGAGATACCTCGCGGGGGGTCTCGCGGATGTTCGGATGCGAGGGCTAGTGTTGGACCATGTCAACACTGAGTTGGGTTAGTTCTTCTCCGCGTAGGACCGTGGATCTGGCCATTCGTGGGTACCAGCGCTATCTCTCTCCGCGCAAAGGATTTAACTGCGCGTATCTCGTTGCTCGAGGCGAGCAGTCCTGCTCCGCTGTGATCCGGAACATCATTGCCGAGCGCGGGTTGCTGCGCGGCGTTGTTCCGACCATGCTCCAGTTCGCGGCGTGTTATCAAGCAGCCATGATGCTTGGCGCGGACCGCCCCCGGGTGAACGGTGTCTGCTGCTGCGGAGGCATCCCCATCCCGATCCGGTACTAGACCCGTCCCGGGCCCGCCCGGCTCGCTGCCACTGACCGTCTGAACGAGCCGTCTACATAAAGCAAAAAACGAGGTCCCCGTGCCGGATCACATTACTGATCAAGCACGGGGACCTCGTTGATTCGGGGTGAACGACGGGGGTTGAACCCGCGACCTCCTGGACCACAACCAGGCGCTCTGCCAACTGAGCTACGCCCACCATGTAACCCGTCACGAGGTGTAACACCTGCGCGGGCAACGACGACCACTATAGCGCAAAGTTTGCGTTAACTCCGCATCGGGCGCGCGGGGCCGTGGAGGGGCGTCAGAAGTTGCCGGAGCGGGTGCGGGACGCGTTGATCAAGGCCGCGACCTTGCGGGCGTCGTCGGAGCTGGGGCCCGGCTCTGCGGCGAACAGGATCTGCCGGTAGTAGCGCAGTTCATCAATGGAATCTTCGATGTCGCCCAGGGCTCGGTGGTTGCCGGTCTTCTCCGGAGCTTGGAAGTAGGCCCGGGGGAACCAGCGGCGCGCGAGCTCCTTGATGGTGGACACGTCGATCACGCGATAGTGCAGGTGATCCACCAGGTTGGGCATGTCGCGTGTGAGAAAGGTCTTGTCCGTCCCCACGGAATTACCGCCCAGGGGTGCCTTCCGGGGCTCGGGAACCCATTCCTTGATGTACTCGAGGACCTGGGCCTCGGCCTCTTCCATCCCCAGACCCTGGGCCAACTCGGGCAACAGCCCGGATGTCACGTGCATGTTCCGCACGAAGTCGTTCATCTGCACCAGTGCGGCGTCGGAGGGTTTGACGACAACGTCCACGCCGTTGCCTAGGACATTCAGATCATCGTCCGTCACGAGAGCGGCCACCTCGATCAAGGCGTCGTCGGACAGGGACAGTCCTGTCATCTCGCAGTCGATCCATACGATTCTCTGATTAGAAATAGACACGTCCTCTAACTTACCGCGCCCGGGGCCCCGGGCGCGTGCGCCCCGCGCATCGCGATAGGATTCAGGCCGACGCCGTTACCGGGCCTTTCGCGGATTCGCTCGCACGGCGGCGTCGTAGGGTGAGAGACATTATCGGGCGACGGGGAATCTGGAGGCAACGCGGTGCAGAGCAACCCCAAGGCTGCCGGCCACGCCGAATCCACCCCGCATCCGGGTACCGTACTGGCCACCCGACAAGGTTCCGCCTACACCTCACAGTCACCGCTGCGCACCGTGATCATGGGCACCATTGGCTCGATCATGGTGCTGGTGGGTTCGCTGGGGGTGGGGTGGCTTGCAAGTATCTCCCCCCTGCGGCAGAACCCGCTCATCATTTGGATGCGATACGAGACCGGCGGTGTGGTGCTGTCCATCCTGCTGCTGGCCGTCGGCAGCATGATCCTGGTCCGCGAATGGTTGAGGCTCGGTCAGAAGCTCAAGGCATGGGGTCCGGGAACGGGCACGTGGGTGCTGGCCGCCATCACGGCGTGGTCCGCGCCCATGCTCTTCACCGTGCCGCTGTTCAGCCGCGATGTGTACTCCTACATCGGACAGGGCCGGGTGATGCAGAGTGGTCTCAATCCCTACGAGCACGGCGTCTCCACGATCGAGAACTTTTTCCAGCTGGGAGCCGACCAGCTCTGGGCGGAATCCCCGCCACCCTACGGACCCGTGTTCCTGTGGCTTGAACAGTTGGTGGTCATGATCACCAATTCCAGCCCGGGCGCCTCCGTTTTACTGTTCCGAGCCATGTGCGTGGTCTCCGTGATCGCGTGCATGTGGGTGATTCCGCGGCTGGCCCGACTGCACGGCGTCAACCCCGCCCGAGCCCTCTGGCTGTCGGTGGCCAATCCGCTGTTCCTCACCAATTTCATAGCGGCCGCGCACAACGATGCAATCATGGTGGCCCTCGCACTCTTCGGGATTTACGCGGCGGCCATCCAGCGCAACTGGAAGGGCGGTCTGATCGGCGCCACCCTGGTGACGCTGTCCATTGGCATCAAACCCATTACGTTGGTGTTCCTGCCCTTCATCGGATTGCTGTGGGCCGGCCGCGGTGCCTCGTGGCCGCGTCGATTTCTGATCTGGTTCCTCACCCTCGCGTACTCATTGGCGCTGCTGGGGATCATGGGATTGATCAACGGATTCGGCTTCGGGTGGGTCGCGGCCATGACCACTCCCGGTAGCGTGTTCATTTGGTATGCGCCCATTGGTTTGATCGGATTCCTGGCCATGATCGTGGGGGATTCTCTCACGTCCAACGGCCGGGTCTGGATGGATGTCGTGCACACCATGGGCACGGTCTTGTCCGCGCTGATCGTGCTGGCGCTGATGTTCGTGGGTAGGGACGCCAGAATTTTTCGCCGCCTCGCGTGGGCCTTTACAGCGCTCGTGCTGTTGGCCCCCATGATCCAGGCCTGGTACGTGGTGTGGTTGATCCCGCTGTTCGCGATCACGGGCATCCGAAGCGACTGGCAGATCGATGCGCTCTTCTTCCTCACGGCGTTCTTCACGGTCTATGCCGTGGCCGACCAGCTCGACGTGTTCCCCTACCTCGACCTGAGCTTGATTGCCGCGCGGGTGATATCGGCCATCGTCTCGCTGACATTCGGGGTGTATCTCTGGTTCTTCGACCCGTCAACCAGACGTTTGTTCCGCCCCCGTTATCGTGCGGACAAGCGCACCACGATCATGTAGCTGGTTCGCCACTGTCGACGGCGCCTCGGTGCCTCCGCACGCGCCCCGGCGCCCGCGCGGCGTCGTCGATCCAGGCCACGTGACCGAATCCGGCCATGAGAAAGGGCCCCGACCAACTCACGTTGGTCGGGGCCCTCAGGCTCACCGTGGAGACAGCGAATCACACACCGTAGTAGAGCTCGAACTCCAGCGGGTGGGGTACCAGGGAGAGCGGCTTGAGCTCGTTCTCCCGCTTGTACTCGATCCAGGTCTCAATGAGGTCCTCGGTGAACACATCGCCGGCGAGCAGGAACTCGTGGTCCTCCTCGAGTGCCTGCAAGGCTTCCTCCAGGTTGCCCGGGGCCTTCTTGATGTCCTTGGCCTCCTCCGGGGGAAGCTCGTACAGATCCTTGTCAATCGGATCTGCGGGCTCAATGCGGTTGCGGATGCCGTCCAGGCCGGCCATCAGCTGAGCGGCGAAGGCCAGGTACGGGTTGCAGGAGGGGTCCGGGGCGCGGAACTCGAGGCGCTTGGCCTTGGGGTTGGTGCCCGTGATGGGGATTCGGATACCGGCGGAGCGGTTGCCCTGCGAGTACACCATGTTGACCGGCGCCTCGTAGCCCTTGACCAGGCGACGGTAGGAGTTGACCGTGGGGTTGGTGAACGCCAGCACCGCCGAGGAGTGCTCCAGCAGACCGCCGATGTACCAGCGAGCCACATCGGACAGACCCGCGTAGCCCTTCTCGTCGTAGAACAGGGGCTCGCCGCCCTTCCACAGGGACTGGTGACAGTGCATACCGGAGCCGTTGTCATTAAACACCGGCTTGGGCATGAACGTGACGGTCTTGCCGAACATGTCCGCGGTGTTCTTGATGACGTACTTGAACTTCAGCAGGTCGTCCGCGGCGGCCGTCAGGGTGGAGAAACGGTAGTTGATCTCGGCCTGGCCGGCGGCGCCCACCTCGTGGTGGGAGCGCTCCACGATCAAACCGACGTCGTCCAGGGCTACGCACATGGCGTCGCGCAGGTCGGCCTGCTTGTCCACGGGGGAGACCGGGAAGTAACCACCCTTGGTGTGGGTTTTGTTGGCCAGGTTGCCGCCCTCTTCCTTGCGGCCGGAATTCCAGGGAGCCTCTTCAGAGTCAATCTTGTAGAAGGTGCTCTCCGGGGAAACCTGGAAGCGAGCGTCGTCGAACACGAAGAACTCGGCCTCGGAGGCGAAATTCGCGGTATCCGCAATGCCGGTGGAGTTCAGGTAGGCCTCGGCGCGTTCGGCCACGCCGCGGGGGTCGCGGTGGTAGGGCTCACCGGTGCGCGGGTTCACGATGGAGCAGGTGACCACCAGGGTCTTCTCCACGCGGTAGGGGTCCACGAAGATTGAGGTGGGGTCCGGAATCAGCTGCATGTCCGATTCAGCAATACCCTGGAAGCCTCGGATGGAGGAACCGTCGAACAACTGCCCGTCGGTGAAGAAATCGTTGTCCACCGACTTGGCGGGCAGGTTGAAGTGCTGCTGCACGCCCGGCATGTCGGTGAATCGGAGGTCGACGAAAACGACGTCCTCATCCTTGATGTAGGCGAGGACTTCCTCGGCTGACTGGAACATGGACCTGTTCTCCTTCTGTATGGGCGTCCCGATCAGCGACAGCGACACTCCTGGAAGTGACCACCGCGCTCGGTTCTGATGTCCATCCTAAGAACCTGGCGTTGCCCGTCCGTGACACCAATGTTTCGGCCGTGTAACACATGCCATGTGGACGCTGGAACACGGCCGACCTGATGTCCCGGACAACACCGACCGGTCGGTACCCCATCAGTTTACTTGCCGTGGCCCAAGGAACTCCTGAAGGGCGGATAGGCTGAGAGCATGATTTCACGGCAGGATCTGGGTTCTTGGCTCGAGGGTGGCCCCTCACGCACCCATCAGTATCCGGGGGAGCGCCTGGGGCGCCCCATGGAGGGCCCAGCCTCCGTGGCACGATTCGTTCCCCGATTTGTCGGGCTGTGCATTGACTGGCTCCTGGCCATGGTCCTCGCCACTGTGTTCCTGGCCCAGTGGAACCAGAACGGGCTCATGAACCTTGCGGTGCTGTTCGTGCTCAATATGCTCATGGTCGGAGCTTTCGGCCGCACCATGGGCCACTGGCTCATGGGACTGCAGGTACAGACACTGAATGGCCGCCCTGCCGGTTTCGGCAAAGCGGCCATTCGATCGTTGTTGCTGTGCTTGGTGATCCCCCCGGTCATCTACGACCAGGACCAGCGCGGACTCCATGATCGGGCCGTGGGAACCATTCTGGTGAGGGTCCGCTGATCACCCAACGCTGATGGATCAGCGCCCGCGCATCGCCTTGCGATCCGGGCGGGCCTTCATGGGATCAACGCCCTTGGGAATCGGCAAGCGGTTCTGCAGGGTGTTCAGCCGCTTGTACACCACGTGGACTTCCTGCTTGGTCAGGGTCTTGTCCAGCTTCTTCACGTGCTTGGCCAGTTTGCTCAGCGGAACCTGGTTCTCGCCGTTACCGGACTTGATCACGTGAATCGGTACGTTCTGGATCACGGGGCCGATGCGGCGGCGTTCCTTCTTGACCAACTTGTCCACACGATTCACGGGGCCTTCGGTCACGAACACCACGCCGGGGCGACCCACCATGCGGAACAGCAGGTCCTTGGACTTGGGATCCATGGCGGCCGGTTCTTCCTCGATGATCCAACCGCGCTTCAGGGTGGACAGTGCCGCGCCGGCGGCACCGGGCTGACCCTCGATGCGCGCGAACGCGGCTCGTTCGGCTCGCCTCGACAGCAGGATCACGGCGGCGAGAACGCCGAACGGAATGCCGATGAGCAACCACGTGAGCCAGTTGCCTAGCAGCACACCGATGAGCAGGAACACCAGCAGCACACCAAGACCCAGCAGGATCATCCAGAGCAGGATGTTCGGTTCCCGCTCCTTGGTCATCTGGAAGACTTGCTTCATCTGGGCGAAGATGCCCGGGCCCTTCGCCGCTTTACGTTTGCGCTTGTCCTCGCGCTTACGTTCGCGCTCGGCCGCGCGGGCAGTGGATGAGGTGCTAGGTGACACGTTTGTTCCTCGCGATTGCTGGTAGGGGATTGCGGCCATTCTAACCGCTGGCGCGCTCGTACGAGGCAATCGCGGGCCGCGCAGGGCACAGAACGACGACGCCGCCCGGCCGGGCGGCGTCGTCGTGGCGACAAGAGTCTGCTAGCTCAGGCGGGCGATCAGGGAGGACGCCTCCTGGCTGGCAGAGCCCGAATCGTCGATGTGGGAGAGGTGCTCGGGGATCTCGCGACCCATCTTCTTCATGGCGCGGGCCCACAATTTACCGGCGCGGTAGGAGGAACGGACCATGGGCCCGGCCATCACACCCAGAAAACCGATTTCCTCGGCTTGCTGGGACAGGTCCACGAACTGCTGCGGGGTGACCCAGCGGTCAATGGGGTGGAAGGTGGGGCCCGGGCGTAGGTACTGGGTGAGGGTGATGATGTCGCAGCCGGCGTCATGCAGATCGCACAAGGCCTCGTAGACTTCCTCGTTGGTCTCGCCCATGCCCAGGATCAGGTTGGACTTCACGATCATCCCGTTCTCCTTGCCCTGGGTCAGGACCTCCAGGGAACGCTCGTAGGAGAACGCGGGGCGGATCTGCTTGAAGATGCGGGGCACGGTCTCCAGATTGTGCGCGAAAACCTCGGGCTGAGCGTCGATGACCTGCTGAACGGCGTCGGGCTGGCCCTTGAAGTCGGGGATCAGGATTTCAACACCGGTGGAGGGGTTGAGCTCGTGGATCGCGCGAATGGTCTCCGCGTTGAGCCACGCGCCGCCGTCCAGGAGATCATCACGGGCCACGGACGTCACGGTGGCGTAGCGCAGGTTCAGGTCGCGGACGGACTCTGCCACCTTGCGGGGCTCGGAGACGTCCAACATGCCGGGCTTACCGGTGGCGATGTCGCAGAAATCGCAACGACGGGTGCACGTGTCGCCGCCGATGAGGAACGTGGCTTCGCGGTCCTCCCAGCACTCATAGATGTTGGGACAACCGGCTTCCTCACACACCGTGTGCAGGCCGCGGCCGCGGGCCATGGTCTTGAGTTCTTGGAACTGCGGACCCATCTTCGCGGTGTTCTTGAGCCAGTTGGGCTTCTTCTCGATCGGAACAGATGCGTTGCGCTGTTCAACGCGCAGCAGCTTGCGGCCTTCGGGCGCGATGGTCATACGTACTCCTCGCTTGTGGCGCTTGGTTGTGCCTGACTCTGTGGCGCAGGCAAGTCACTGATCTCCACCTTAGGAGACCAGAGAGTCCAGGGTCAGGGGTGTTGCGGGTGAGTCGGGTTCAAAGGGCAGGCACAGGTCCGATTCCCGGGCCGCCAGCTCATGCTCCATGCGTTCCACAACATCAGCGGGGTTGATCTGATTCCCCGTCTCCTGGCTGATGGAGGTCACGCCGGCGTCCGTGATGCCGCACGGGATGATCTTGCCGAACGGGCGCAGATCGTTGGAACAGTTCAGGGCGAATCCGTGCATCGTCACTCGTTTGGAGACCTGCACGCCGATGGCAGAGATCTTCCGGTCCGGGCCGCGCTCATCGGATGGCACCCAGGCCCCGGATCTGCCCTCCACAGTGGTGGCTTCCACGCCGAAATCCTTGACCACGGCAATGATGATTTCCTCCAGCACACGCACCACCTTGACCACGTCCAGGGGGACGGGCAGGCGCATGATGGGGTACCCCACGAGCATTCCGGGGCCGTGATAGGTGAGTTTCCCACCGCGGCCGATCGGAACCACTTCCGTGCCGTCCCACGGATACTCGTGCTTCTCGGTGCGGCGGCCGGCGGTGTAAACGGGGTTGTGCTCGAGCAACAGCACGGTGTTACCGCGCTCACCGGCCACGATCTGGTCGTGAACCTCTTGCTGCAGGTGCAGGCAGGAACGGTAGTCCACAAAATCCGGGTCGAAACCAACGCGCTCGAAGTGCAAAGCCATGCGGTCAGTTTATCCCGTGAGTCTGCCTGTGGATAACGGGAGCGGGAGGGGGCACTTTCGGTGCACAGTGGGCACATGAGCGCACCAGAGAAGCGAACACGGGCCCAGCAGCGTGTTGTGGCGGCGCAGCAGCCGCGACGACAACAGTCCGTGCCGTCACCCTCGGTTCCCCGGGGGCGCACGGGGGAACCCGAGCACACCGTTGAGAGCGAAGCGGAAGCTCACGATCATGCGGCTGCTCAGACCGAGGGATTGGAGCTGGCGGGCCGCCTGGGTTCCGGCCGCGGAACACGTAGCTGGCTGGCCAAGGAAGAGCAGAGCCGGGAGAAGTTCACGGTCACGTTCGCCACGGGTACGTCGGCACAGGAACGCGGCGCACAGCAGCGGGCCATGGTCAGGGTGGCCGAATACTGGGTCGGTGTGGCGGATCCGCACCTCGTAGCGGTCCGTGGCACGATCGGCCAGGGCGAGACCGCGCAGGCGCTGGTGACCGAGCATACGGAGGGGAACTCCCTGGCACGCAGGATCGTTGAGGACGGTCGGGTTCCCCCGGCCGAGCTCTCACCAATCCTTGCCGCCGCGGCCAGGGGGCTGGCCACGTTGCACGACCACGGTTGGGTGCACGGGACCATGAGTCCGCACCGCATCCTTCTGGGGCCGGAGGGGCAGGTGCGGATCGACGGGTACGGGTTACCGGACACATCCGGGCCAACCGAGCCGGGTGAAACGGCGCAGCTCGTGACGGCGGCGTCCTGGGGCCACGACGACAGGCCGGAAATGCTGGATCGGGCCATTGCCCGGTCACCCGCCGATGACGTCAAAACGCTGGCCACGCTGGCGTGGTTGGCACTCACCGGAAGGTCACCGGGCTCGGATTCCCACCGAGTGCCACTGACACTTGTCTGCCCCGCAGCTCCCAGGGGTCTGGTGTTGATGCTGGAGGCAGCACTGAATGATGACTTGACCACGCGACCCACCGCCCATGAGTTTGCCACCGGGATCGCGGCGATCCCCGCAGTCAAGGTGCCGTCCACATCTGTTCGTCCGCAGCCGCCGGACATCATTCGGGCCGACGGCACGGAAGTGAAACTGGGGCGCACCATGCTTCCGAGGCTGCGCCGCGGATCGACCGTCGCTGCGGCACCCCATGGCCGGTCGCGGCGACACCCGTTGCTTCTCGCTTGCGCGGCCACCGCGCTTGTCGCCTGTGCCTGGTTCGCACTACCTGGAGTCATTGGAACCGGCGGTTCGCCCGTTGCCGGCGAGCCACAGGTGGCCGGGTCAGAGGAATCGGATATCAGTACACCGGGGGAATCGCGGGTGGGGCCTGCCCCGGAGGTCGAGACCACGGCGCCGTCGGCAACGGCGACCGAACCCGGGCAGGACACGACACGGGCGGCCGAGCACGCCGCGCGAGCTCTCGTGACCTCCCGGGCAGAAGCGCTGGCCGCCGGGGATCAGAAGGCACTGGAGGCGGTGTACGTGCCCGGGTCGAGATTGCAGAAAAGTGACCAGTCAACCATTGCCCACGCCGCGGAACAGGATGTGGGTTCCAGCGGCTACACGGCCCTGTCCGGGCTGAGCATGAAGGTGGAGCGCATTGAAGCCCTCACCACCGCACCCGGGGAGCACGGGAAACCGGCCGAGAACTCGCATGCCGGTGGTGCGCACACTTTTTATACGGAGATCCTGACCCGTGGTTGGCACGGGGAAATTCCGGAGGGCGCACACGTGGAGCGCGAGAACGCCACCGTGCGACAAACCGCGCATCTCACCGTGACCCGCACGGACGAGGGATGGCGCATCGTGGACGTGACTCCGGTCGCAAGACAGAGCCGCTGAGGGCCCCCGTGCCCCCGGGTACCGTCGCCTCATTGACGGGTGTCACCCCATGACAAGAGCCCCGCCGCGCACGAGGCGCTGCGGGGCTCGACATGAGGTTCTAGAGCTGCGGGATCACCAGAAGACGGCCACGGCTGCGTTGATCACTGCCATGCCGCCGACGGCGTGGGCGAGACCGGTCGAGACGGGTTCGCCGCGCTGGGTCTTGCGCATCCCGATAAACGCGGCCACGGCCACGATCAACAAAATGACCAGCTTGACCCCGATCTTCAGGTGGTTGACCTCGAAACCCTCTTGCATTTCGCGCAGGGCCACCATGGCCAACCCGCTCAGGAGCATGACGATTGCGGCCCAGAACTGGCCCACGGTCACGGTGGGGCGCTTCATTGTGAAGATCCAGGTGCCGATGATGACGGCCAGTCCGAGGAAGTGCAGAAACAACATGAGGCTGAAGAGAAAGTCCATGCTTCGACCCTATCCGAGCCCCGCACGCAAAACCGCCGGGATGCGCTCTGGGTGATCCAGAACACATCCCGGCGGCAAAAATCAACCCTTCGGTTGACCGCTGCGGGTCAGTCGCAGCCCGTTACAGACCGACCTCGGACTCGAAGTGACCTTCTTCCAAACGCTTCTTCATGGTGGAGAGGAAGCGACCGGCATCCGCGCCGTCGACCAGGCGGTGGTCATAGGTGAGCGACAGGTAGCACATGTGACGGATAGCAATGGTGTCGTTGCCGTCGGCGTCGGTGATGACCATGGGGCGCTTCACAATGGTGCCCGTACCCAGGATGCCGACCTGCGGCTGGTTGATGATGGGCGTGTCGAACAGGGCCCCGAAGGAACCGATGTTCGTGATTGTGAACGTGCCACCGGTCAGCTGATCCGGGGAAATGGAACCGTCCTTGGCGGCGGCACCCAGCTCCGCGATCTGCTTGGACAGGCCACCCAGGTTCAGGTCGCCGGCGTTCTTGATGACCGGAACCAGCAGACCACGCGGGGTGTCAACGGCGATCGCAATGTCCTCGGAGCCGTTGTACACGATCTCCTTCTCGGACTCCTTGAACGTGGCGTTGAGGACCGGGTGGGCCTGCAGGGCCTCGGCCACCGCCTTGGCGAAGAACGGCAAGAAGGTCAGCTTGGCGCCTTCGCGCTTCTGGAACTGATCCTTGGCCCTGGATCGCAGCTGAGCCACGCGGGTCATGTCCACCTCGGTGACCTGGGTCAGCTGAGCAGACACGTCCAGTGACTCGCGCATGCGCTTGGCAATGGTCATACGGATGCGGGGAGCCTTCTCGGTGGTACCCCGCTTGGCGTCCGCGGCCGGAGCTGCGGACTTCTCCTTGGTGCCACCGGCCACGGCCGGTGCCATGTCCACCGACTGGTCCTTGGACTCGGAGGCCTTCGAGGATTCCTCGGCGGCAGCCAGCACATCCTGCTTACGGATACGGCCACCCACCCCGGTACCCGTGAGAGTGGAGAGATCCACGTTCTTCTCACGGGCCAGCTTGCGTACCAACGGAGTGACATAGCCCGCAGCCTCGGAGGGGCCCGAGGTCGACTTGGGCTTCTCGGACGAAGAATCGCTCTTCTTGGGCGCGGACGTGGACTCTTCCTTGGCCGGCTCCCGCTGGGGTTCTTCCTTCTTGGCGGGTGCCTTCTGCTCGGCAGCCTCTTCGGTGTTCTCACCGGAATCGGCTTCGGTAGCGGCGTCCTCGATCTCTTCGCCGGTGGCGTCCTCGGAGGAGCTCGTCGAGGAATCGTCGGAGCCGGAGTCACCGGAGGAGGCGTCGGATTCGTCGCCGACGATGGCCAGGACCTGACCGACCTCGGCGTCCTCGTCTTCCTGGACCTTGATCTCCAGCAGGGTGCCGGCCACGGGAGAAGGCACCTCGGTGTCGACCTTGTCGGTGGAGACCTCCAACAGGGGTTCGTCGACCTCGATCTGCTCGCCGACTTCCTTGAGCCAGCGGGTCACGGTGCCTTCGGTGACGGATTCACCCAGTGCGGGGAGGGTGACCTCCACGGAGTTGCCCGAAGACTTCTTGGTGTCGGCCTTCGGGGCTTCCTTGGGCTCTGCCTTCTGCTCGGCAGCTTCTTCGGTGTTCTCACCGGAATCGGCTTCGGTAGCGGCGTCCTCGATCTGCTCGTCGGAGGAATCATCGGAGGAGCTCGTCGAGGAGTCGTCGGAACCGGAGCCGTCACCGATGACGACCAGCGGTGCGCCCACCTCGACGTCCTCGTCCTCGTCAACCAGAATTTTCTCGATGACACCCGCGACGGGGGAGGGAACCTCGGTGTCGACCTTGTCGGTGGAAACTTCGACTAAGGGTTCGTCGACGGCTACCTCGTCGCCAACTTCCTTGAGCCAACGAGTAACGGTGCCCTCGGTGACTGATTCGCCCAGTGCGGGCAGGTTAACGGTTTCAGACATTGCCTTGTCCGTCCCTCTCTAAACGTAGAAATGCTCTCAAGTTGTCAGGGCGGGTGAGCGCCCCTGTGGTGGGCCAACCATCGATGCCCGCCGGGGTGGCGGGCATCGACTCGACATCAACCGTGCAGCGGGGCTCCGGCCAATGCCATGGCAGCTTCACCGATGGCCTCGTTTTGGGTGGGGTGGGCGTGGATGAACGCGGCGACGTCCTCCGGGTAAGCCTCCCAGTTGACCATGAGCTGACCTTCACCGATCTGCTCACTGATGCGTGTGCCAATGGCGTGGAATCCGACAATGGGACCGTCCTTCTCGCGCACGAGCTTGATGATGCCGCCCGTGCCGAGGATGGAGCTCTTACCGTTGCCGGCCAGATTGTATTCGAAGGTCTCCACGTTGTCCTTACCGAACTTCTCCTCGGCCTTGGGCTGGGAATAGCCCACGGAGGCGATTTCGGGTTCGGTGAAGGTGACCTTGGGAATGTTGATGTCCTCGACGATCACGGGGCTCAGACCGGCGATCTCCTCGGCCACGAAACGACCCTGCTGGTAACCGCGGTGCGCCAGTTGAACGCCGGGAACAATGTCCCCGATGGCGTAGATGTTGCCGACACCGGTGTGCAGACGCTCATTGGGAGTCACGAAGCCGCGATCCATGGGGATGCCCTGATCCTCGAAGCCCATGTTGTCGGTGTTGGGGCCGCGGCCGACCGCCACGAGAACGATGTCCGCTTCGAATTCCTTGCCGTCCGCCAGCGTGACCTTGGCGCCGTCGTCGTTTTGTTCGACCTTGTCGAAGAACGTACCCAGGTTGTACTTGATGCCGCGCTTCTTGAACTCGCGCTCGGCGACCTTGATGATGGCGGGATCTTCGTTGGCGACCAGATGGGGCAGCCCCTCGATCACGGTGACATCCACGCCGAAGGAACGCCACATGGACGCGAATTCACAACCGATCACGCCGCCGCCCAACACAATCGCGGACTTGGGCACGAAGTCGATCTCGAGGGCCTCGGTCGAGGTCATCACACGACCGCCGATCTCGATGCCCAGGGTCTTGGCGTAGGAACCGGTGGCCAGGATGATGTGCTCACCGGTGTACGTGGTGCCGTTGGCTTCAATGGTGTTGGGTCCGGTCAGTTTGCCTTCGCCGGCAATGACCTCGATCTTGCGCATCTTCATAAGACCGGTGAGGCCCTTGAACTTGCCCTGCACGATCTTGTTCTTGTAGTCGCGCACCGCACCCATGTCGATAGATTCCAAGGTGGCCTTGATGCCGTACTTCTCCGACTCACGGGTACCCTCCGCCAATTCGGCGGAATGCAGGTACGCCTTGGTGGGGATGCAACCCCAGTGCAGACACGTACCGCCCAGCTTCTCCTTTTCGAACAATGCCACGGAGTAACCCAGCTGAACTGCGCGCAATGCTGCTGCGTATCCAGCGGATCCACCGCCCAGGACGAGAATGTCGTATTGGTTGTCGGCCACGTTGGCTCCCTCGGGGTTCGAGTGTATTGACGTTGCTAGCGGTCTGGCCGTACCGATCTGCGGTCCGTTCAGACACTGAGATGTTTTGTCCCCACCTTATCGCCACGCCCAGGGTCTCACCAGGTATTGCTGGCTCCTGAGACCCCGATGCGTGGCGTGTGTGGTGGGGGGGGGATCATTTCCCTACGACGCGTAGTTCTCGGCCACGCTCAACAGGGTGCGAACACCGAAGCCGGTTCCCTCCTTGGGTGTGTAGCCCCAGGGGGAGCCCTCGTTGAACGATGGGCCGGCAATGTCCACGTGGGCCCACGGGACGCGGTTTCCCTTGATTTCCGGCACGAACTCGCGCAGGAACAAGCCCGCGACCAGCATGCCCCCGAACTTGTCGCCCATGTTCTTGATGTCGGCCACGTTGGAGTTCAAGGATGCTCGCAGGTGCTCGGGCAACGGCATGGCCCAGGACGCTTCGCCAACAGCGGAAGCGGCCTCGGTCACCATGTCGCGCGCCGCCTCATCGCCCATGACGGCGGCGGTGCGGTTGCCGAGTGCGACCATCTGGGCTCCCGTGAGGGTCGCGATGTCCACCAGCAGGTCCGGATCCTCCTGCCCCGCGGCCCACAGGCCGTCGGCCAGCACCAGGCGCCCTTCGGCATCGGTGTTGAGCACTTCCACGGTGTGACCGGAATGCATGGTCAGCACGTCTCCGGGGCGGGTTGCGGTGGCGGAGGGCAGGTTCTCCGCCAAGCACAGCCAACCGGTCACGGCCACGGGCAGCTTCAACTCGGCCGCGGCCATCACGGTGGCGAGCACGGCTGCGGCTCCGGCCATGTCCGACTTCATCGTCATCATTGACGCGGGGGGCTTCAACGACAGTCCCCCCGAATCGAAGGTGATGCCCTTACCGACGAACGCTACGTGGCGCTTGGCTTTCGCGGGGGCCCATTCGAGCTTGACGAGGCGGGGGCCGTTCACCGACCCCTGGCCGACACCGAGCAACCCGCCGAAATTGCCTCGGGCGAGTTCCTTCTCGGCCAGCACGGTGACCTTGACCTTGCTGCCCCCGGCGGCGGCGACCGCGTAGTCGGCCACGAATTCCGGATTGGCGGTGTCCGGGGACAGGTCGACCAGATTGCGCGCGGTGCGTACGGCCTTGATCACGTGCGCGGCACGCTCCACGGCCGCGTGGGATTGCTTGGCCAGGTCCTTGGCCACGCACACGGTGGCCGAGTCGACGGGGGCCGATTGCTTGTCCAGGGTATGGACCTTCTGCGCCGTGTAGCTGAAGGCGCCCATTCCCAGGCCTTCCGCGACGGCCTGAACCTCGGTCACGGACGTGGCGGGGAGGGCCACGACGACGCTCGTGGCCTTGCCTGCCAACTGGCGAACGGCGGCGCCGGCGGCCCGGCGCAGGGACTCCGCGTGAGCGGCGTCGTCGTTGGGGGTGGAGGTTGCACCCAGGCCCGTGAAGGCGACCAGTCGTGCCGACACGTTGGAGGGGGCCGGGATCACGGTGACGGAATCCGCTGAACCGGAGGCGCCGGCGAGTTCGGCGAGCTCGGACAGTGCGCGGCTCAGTTTGGCACTCGCGGAGGGGCCAAGGTTGACGGAGGTACCCGGGGACTCCACGCCCACGATGAGGGCGTCCGCGGTGATCGCTGCCGGCGACTTGGCACTGACGGCCAATCTCAGATCGCTGATATTCACAATGTCCTGCACGGTGGTCACGATGGTGTCCTTTCGTTCGGAAACACTGGCACAAGCCCACGCCAGGAGGATCGCAACGTGGGGACCGTCACCGATCTTATCCGGACGGGTAGTTCCGCAGTACGCTGCGGGAATACCGGCGGGTCACACCGGCGTTGAAGTCAGTGATGTCAGGCGCGGCGATTCCCTTGCCGGAGTCGCCCCACTATTTTCTGCAGGAGGTCGATGTGCTGGATCCAACGGCGCTGTACCTGAGTGACCCCGCGTTGCTGGGGGATGGGCGACTGCGCGGATTGCCCATGATCGTGGCGCTGTCCGGATACGTGGAGGCAGGCCACCTGGCCGGGCAAATCGAAGCCGTGGTCATGGATTCCATGCCCAGTGAAACCCTGGCCCAGTTCGACCTGGACCAGCTCTACGACTACCGATCCCGCCGCCCGCACGTGAAATTCTTGGAGGACCACTTCGAGGAGTGGGACGCACCGGAATTGACCCTGCGCGTGGTCACGGACGGCCTGGGTCGTCATTTCCTGCTCCTCACCGGACCCGAACCCGACACCCAGTGGGAACGCTTCACCCAGGCCGTGGTCGGTCTGGCGCAGCGCCTGGATGTGAGCCTCGTGGCATTGGTGAGCGGCATTCCCATGCCCGTTCCCCACACCCGCCCCATGCTGGTCACCGCACACGGCCCGCGCGCGGACCTGCTGCCGAGCACGGGCGGTAACAAGCCGACCTTTGAAATCAGCGCCTCCGTCTCGCACCTGCTGGAATTGCGGTTGCAGGACGGTGGTATTGATCACGTGGGCCTGTCGGTGCACGTACCGCAGTACCTGGCGGAGTCGTATTTGCCGCAGGCCGCCGTGGCCGCCCTGGAGCACTTGAGCGCGGTCACGGGTCGCACCTTGCCCACCGACGAGCTGCGCGAGGCATCCCGCGGGGTGATTCAGCAGATCAACGAACAGGCCAACGGGTCCCCGGAAATCCAGTCCGTCATCGAGAACATGGAACGGCGATACGATGACGTGGTCGATGCGTCAGCGCATCGGTCCATTCTGGCTGGTCCTGACCACGACGATCTGCCCGACGCCGACGAACTCGGAGCCGCAGCGGAGGCTTTCCTCGCGTCTCAGGACGAGCAGGACCATTGATCTCGCGGCCCCCGCAGTAACCGGGCCGCGTTCTCCACCGCGATCCAAGGACTTCGAACATGCCACACCCTCCCATGTCTTCACCCCGTAATCGGGGGAAGGATTCGCGAGCGGCGTGGATTGTGTTCGCGGTGGGGATCTTCGCCTACTTCTCCGCGGTGGCCCAGCGCACCAGCTTTGGTGTGGCATCCGTTGAAGCGGCGAATCGTTTCCAGACCGTAGCGGCGGGTCTGTCCATGTTCTCCATGATGCAGGTGCTGGTTTACGCTGCGCTCCAAGTTCCCGTGGGTGTTCTGGTAGATCGTTTCGGGCCGCGCGTCCTGATCAGCGCCGGTGCTGTGTGCATGGTGCTGGGTCAGCTGCAACTCGCCGCGGCGGAATCGGTCACCGCCGGTGTGATCGGGCGGATCCTCGTGGGCGCCGGTGATGCCGCCACGTTCGTGTGCGTCATGCGTTTGCTACCCGCGTGGTTCTCCGCCATGCGCGTCCCCATGCTGTCCCAGGTGGTCGGCATGACCGGCAACCTGGGGCAGTTGTTCTCCGTCATTCCCTTCGCGGCACTGCTCCACGCGGCCGGCTGGGTCCCGGCATTCATCACCTTGGCCTCGTTGGCGTTGTTGTCCGGCGTGCTGTCCGCGGCCCTGCTTCGGAGCGCGCCGCCGGGGGTCAATGTCCTCAATGACTCCATTTCTTTCGCGACCGTGGGTGCCACCATTAAGGAATCACTGCGGGAACCGGGTACGCAATTGGGTTTCTGGGTGCACTTCGCGGTGCAGTTCGTGGGCAACACCTTTGCCCTGATGTGGGCCTACCCCTACCTGCAGAACGCGCAGGGGCTGGACGCCACACAGGCCTCCTCGGTCATGACGGCCTTCGTGGTGGTCAACGTGGGGGTCAGCCTGGGCGTGGGTAAGCTCAGCGCGGTTTTCGCCCGGCACCGCTCCGCGCTCGCTCTGAGTTTCTGCGCGGTGATTTACGGCGGCTGGGCGCTCATGTTGTTGTGGCCCGGTGAGGCCCCCACCGCCGTGATGTTCATCGCGGTGGGCATGCTCGCGCTGTCCTATCCGGCGTCCATGCTCGCCTTCGACATCGTGCGCAGCTTCAACCCGCCCCGTCGTGGCGGCACCGCCACCGGCCTTGCCAATGTGGGTGGGTTCATTGCGTCGTTGGCGGCCATTTACCTCACGGGCTTGGTACTGGACCTGCAGTTCGCCGCCGGGGTCTCACCGACTCTTTACGACGCCGAGGCATTCCGTCCCGCGATTGCCGCGCAGGGACTCGTGGCCGCGGTGGGTATCATCGCGGTGCTCGTCTGCACCAGGAAGGTGCGTAAGGTGCACGGCCCGCAGTCGATTTGAGCGCGACGCGTTCGAGTTGGTTGCGCGGGGCACGGCATACGGGCTCCACAGGTCCCCTTCCATAAGTTTTCGAGGCCGCGGACCCCACATTTCGACGCCGCCGCGGGGCGAGTTGTGCCCGCCGCGCGGATCGTGGGGGCATGACCCTCCTCAATGATCCTCAAGAGCCCGTCAAGATCCGCTGCGACGAAGACCTCCTGGCGCTGATCCCGCATCAACTGGGGTACGAGCCGCGTAATTGTGCCGTTCTCTTCATCCCCGTCGCCAGCGGGGGTGCGCTGTGCCTGAAGCTGCCCACTCCCAACGGGAGCGAGGATCTTGCGGAGTACGCACAGCAACTGACCGAGGTCACCGCGACCACGGGCCACGTCCATCAAGCAACGGTTGTGGTGTATTCGGATGCGGCCGTGGTCCCGCAACCGGAGGCGGATTTCTTCCGCGCCGCGTGGCTCGGGTTGGCCGTCGAGGATTCGGGGATGCGCACCACCGGTGGTTTCGTCGTGGGTCCCGAGCACTGGTGGAACCTCCAACGATTCGACGAGCCACAACCACGGAGCGGTATCAAGGACAGCCAGCTCAATGCCCACATGGTGACACTGGGCAGCTGTTTCCATCAGCTGACCCCGGAGCAACCGGGGCGGGTGCCGGACGCACTGAGACATCGATCCTCCGGGTTTCTCGCCGCACTGGGTCGGCTGACCGAGGGCCCGGATGTCAGGCCGACCGAGGACGAGGTCCCCGAAGACTTCGGGGCCGTGACCGGCGGCACCCAGCACGAATGGGTGGACGACGAGGTGCGCTATGAGTTCCGGGCGCCGGCCTGCTACGAACGGGATCTCAGACGCTGGCAGGATGCCGTCGCGGCGCTGAATTCCGGAGGCGGCGACTGGCCCATTGCGTTGTCGAGCCTTACCGATCAGCATCTCGCCGGGCTTGTGATCTCTTTGAATCACAGCATCACCCGTGACGCGATCTTCTACTCCTGGTTGACCGGGGACCAGGACAGGGCGATCCGAGCTCACAAAGGATTGCAAGCGTCCTTACGGGACGTTTTGTCACTTCCGGTGCCGGCCACCGAGTGCCGCGCTGCGGCTGAAGACATCGCCGAGGGGCTGTGCTGCGCCCATGCGGTGCTGGGGCAGTGGGAATCCGTTCCTGACTGGGCCACCGTGGAGGCCGCGTACCGGATCCTCGAGGGACTGGACCTGATGCTGACTCACGGGTTGGAAGCCGCCGGGGCCTCTCGGGGGCGAGACAGCCGATGCGTCGAGGGTCACGCGGATGTGGTCTCGGCACGCGCCCAAGTGGAGGTGTACAGAGGCCGTGCCTTCACCGCCATGGGGCTGTTGGATCGCAGTACCGCGATAGCCGAGGATCGGGAGGCAGCCAGGACCGTGCGCCGTCGCCTGGACCTCCAGGACATCCCGTGGTGGAGCACCGACCCCCGGACGGCTTGGCCCGGAGACCGTTGGTGGGCCAAGCGCACTGCCGCCCGCCACGCTCACGAAAATTAATGAAGAAGAACCGGGAACAAAACCGGGGGCATGTATGTTGGCTCAACTAGGACCCTTCTCGTCCGGGCGGCAGCAATGCCGGGAAACCGGGCTTGACAGGGTCATAGGCGCGTCCACCACACATGGTGACAATGCACCTCGCGACCGGTTCAACGAAAGGTTCTCAGTGTCACCTGCTGCAAGCAAGACCGCGAACGAGTCCACGGTCTCTGAGGAGTCAACGGACTCCGCACAGAAGACCACTCAGGCCAGCACCGGCCGGGCGAGTACCAGCGGTGCGGCGAAGAAGACCACGGCGGCCAAGAAAACCGCCGCCAAAAAGACCACGGCCGCGAGGAAGACGACCGCGGCCAAAAAGACCACCGCCGCGAAGTCCACCGCTGCCAAGACCCCGGCGACCAAATCGACCGCGGCGAAGAGCACGGCCACCAAGGTCGCTGCGGCCAAGGCCGCTCACGCCGAGGACACCGTTGAGGTCGAGGAGGCGGAGGCAACTCCCGCCAAGACCACGCGCACCCGCAAGCCGGCTACCAAGACCACCGGCACCGCCCGTAAGCCGAAGACTGCCACGGCAACCGCAACGGGTCGGGGCCGTAAGAAGACCGCCGACGCTTCCGGGACCGCCGAGGCAGACGAAGAACTGCTCGCCAATCACGATGAAGCGATCGAGGACGAGCGGGATTCGGACGAAGCAGAATCGGCACAGGCCAGTCCGGAAGAGTCCGCACCCCGCATGAAGGGCCGCGAGGACAAGACCGCCCGCGGGTTCGTGCTCACCAGCAACGACGAGGACGATGCCCCCGCACAGCAGGTCATTGCCGCCGGTGCCACCGCGGACCCCGTCAAGGATTACCTCAAGCAGATCGGTAAGGTCGCACTGCTCAACGCGGAGCAAGAGGTTGATCTTGCACTGCGCATCGAGGCGGGCCTGTTCGCCGAACACAAATTCGCGGACGAGCAGGAGTCCATGGACGCCGAGACCCGCCGAGCCTATCGCTGGGTGATTCACGACGGCCGACGCGCCAAGAATCACCTGCTGGAAGCCAACCTGCGTTTGGTGGTTTCCCTCGCCAAGCGCTACACCGGCCGCGGCATGCTGTTCCTGGACCTGATTCAGGAAGGCAACCTGGGTTTGATCCGCGCCGTCGAGAAATTCGACTACACCAAGGGTTTCAAGTTCTCCACGTACGCGACGTGGTGGATCCGTCAGGCCATCACCCGCGCCATGGCGGACCAGGCCCGCACCATTCGTATCCCGGTGCACATGGTCGAGGTCATCAACAAGCTGGCTCGCGTGCAGCGCCAAATGCTCCAGGACCTGGGCCGCGAACCCACCCCGGAGGAACTCGCCAATGAGCTGGACATGACCCCTGAAAAGGTCGTGGAGGTTCAGAAGTACGGCCGCGAGCCCATTTCATTGCACACCCCGCTCGGTGAGGACGGCGATTCTGAGTTCGGCGATCTCATCGAGGACTCCGAGGCCGTGGTTCCCGCGGATGCCGTGTCCTTCACCCTGCTCCAGGAGCAGTTGCACTCCGTGCTGGACACCCTGTCCGAACGTGAAGCCGGTGTCGTGGCCATGCGTTTCGGTCTGACCGACGGTCAGCCCAAGACCCTGGACGAGATCGGCAAGGTCTACGGGGTCACTCGTGAGCGGATTCGCCAGATAGAGTCCAAGACCATGTCCAAACTCCGCCACCCGTCGCGCTCGCAGGTGCTGCGGGACTACCTGGACTGATCCGGTACGCCATGGTGAATCAGGAGTACTCCATGACGTCCCAGGACGGTCGTGTCCAGAGCATGTTCAACCGGGTGAACCGCAGTTACGACCGGGTCAACGCGCTCATGACCATGGGCCGGCACGCACAGTGGTGCCGAGAGGTGGCCAAGCGCGCGGACCTGGCCGTGACCGGGCGGCTGCTGGACATCGCGACCGGCACGGGCGAAATCGCCCTGGCCGCGCGGCGTCGTTACCCCGGCGCGGAAATCTACGGTGTGGACTTCTCCGAGAACATGCTTGCGGAAGCGCGTCGGAAGCCCGGTGCCGAAAACATCGAGTGGGAGTTCGCGGATGCCCATCAGTTGCGCTTCGAGGACGAATCCTTTGATGCCGTGACTCACGGATACCTGCTCCGAAACGTCAGTGACGTGGAGCGGGTGCTCCGGGAGCAGTACCGGGTGTTGAAACCGGGCGGCCGCGTGGTGGTGCTGGAGACCTCGCCTCCGCGCGGACTCCTCAAGCTGGTGCTGTCCGCCGGGATGAGCGTGGTCCTCCCGCTGCTGGGTCAGCTCATCGCCAAGGATCGCGAGGCCTACACCTACCTCAAGAGTTCCACCCTCGGATTCATGACGCCGGACGAGGTCGCCCGGGTCATGGAGCGCGTGGGATTCCGCGGGGTCGACTGGTCCACCAAGTACTTCGGCACGAACGTGATCATGTGGGGTCACAAACCCTGATCCGGAGTCCGGCAGGGGATAGCGAAAGACCGGGGCACGCACCGTACGGTGCGTGCCCCGGTCTTGCTTCAACCGTGGGAAACCTCAGGAGGCTCCCAGGTGCTCCGTTTCGTCCTGCCAAGTGGCAGCCAGCGGGCGCAGCTTGCCCTCGTTCTTGCGCGCGTGGTGCGCGCAGAAGAGCAGTTGACCGCCGGTGCTTTCGAGGACCACGCGGACGTATGCCTGGGCGCCGCAGGCGTCACAGCGGTGGGTCGCGTTGAGTTCACGCGTCTCGAGTGTCGCGTTCATGAGATCCTCCTTACGGATACAGGGTCTGTAATCCCACCTCGCGGTGCAATCACGGTGCGCAGTTGATTCCGGAAACCAACACTGCAGCACGTATCAATAGAACCAAAGGTAGACCCGATTACTTCCCCGGGAACAGTGGTTTCGCCCACCGCGCACAATGTCGGTGCCGCGGTCTAAAGTGGGGGAGTCCCACCCGCGCCCTCAAGCCAGACACTCGGGAGATTCAGCACCGTGACACCCACTCGTTCCGAATACAATGCCCGGCACCTTTCCGTTCTGGAGGGCCTGGAAGCGGTGCGCAAGCGCCCGGGTATGTACATCGGTTCCACCGACTCCCGCGGGCTCATGCACTGCATGTGGGAAATCATCGACAACTCGGTGGACGAGGCGCTGGCGGGTTTCGGGCAGAACATCACCGTGATCCTGCACAAGGACGGTTGCGTGGAGGTCCACGATGACGGCCGCGGTATCCCCATTGACAAGGAACCCCGCACAGGTCTCACGGGTGTCGAGGTGGTGTTCACCAAACTGCATGCCGGCGGTAAGTTCGGCGGCGGTTCCTACACCGCCTCGGGCGGTCTGCACGGTGTGGGTGCCTCGGTGGTCAATGCCTTGTCCTCGCGTCTGGACGTGCAAGTGGATCGCGGTGGCAAGACCTATCAAATGTCCTTCAAACGCGGTGAGCCAGGTATTTTTACGGACAAGGGTGCGCCGTCACCGAATGCTCCGTTCGAGGCGTTCACGGACAACTCCGAACTCAAGATCGCGGGTAAGGCCAAGCGCGGAGTCACGGGCACGCGGATCCGGTACTGGGCCGACGAACAGATTTTCACCCCGGACGCCAAGTTCTCCACGGAGGAGCTGGTGCGCCGTGCACGCCAAACTGCGTTCCTGATCCCGGGGCTACAGATCACTGTCCGTGATGAACGGCTTCTCGCCGGAACACCGGGGGAAAACGGGCCTCACACGGAGGTGTTCCAGTACGACGGCGGTATCTCCGAATTCGCCGAGTTCCTCGCCATTGACGCGCCGGTCACCGATGTGTGGCGGCTGCAGGGCCAGGGCAGCTTCACGGAGCGCGTCCCGGTCCTGGACGACACCGGACGCGCTCAGTTGCAGGACGTGGAACGCGTGTGCGAAGTGGATGTCGCACTGAGGTGGGGGGTCGGCTACGACACCACCGTGCGCTCGTTCGTCAACATTATTTCCACGCCCAAGGGTGGTACGCACCTATCCGGTTTTGAAACGGCACTGCTGAAGACCATCCGGAAACAAGTGGATGCCAACGCGCGCAAACTCAAGGTCGGCAACGACAAACTCGAAAAGGACGACGTCCTGGCGGGCCTCACCGCCGTGCTCACGGTTCGCCTGGCCGAACCGCAGTTCGAGGGTCAAACCAAGGAAGTTCTGGGCACCCCCGCGGTACGTCAGATCGTCTCCAAGGTCGTGGAGTCGCAACTGACCCAGCAGCTGACATCGAAGAAACGCGATGACAAGGCGCAGGTCAGCCAGGTGCTGGACAAAGTGGTAGCGGAAATGAAGTCCCGGATCTCGGCGCGCGTGCACAAGGAGACCCAGCGGCGCAAGAACGCGCTGGAAACTTCGTCCATGCCCACCAAGCTGGTGGAATGCCGCTCCGCGGACGTGAGCCGGTCCGAGTTGTTCATCGTGGAGGGCGATTCCGCCCTGGGCACGGCCCGGTTGGCCCGCAATTCCAACTACCAGGCGTTGCTGCCCATCCGCGGAAAAATTCTCAACGTCCAGAAAGCATCCATCACGGATATGCTCGCCAACACCGAGTGCGCCGCGTTGATTCAGGTGATCGGTGCAGGATCGGGACGCAGTTTCGACGTGGACGCCGCTCGCTACGGCAAGGTCATCATGATGACCGACGCGGATGTGGACGGGGCGCACATCCGCACCCTGCTTCTCACACTCTTTTACCGTTACATGCGCCCGCTCGTTGAGGCCGGGCGCGTTTACGCCGCGGTTCCGCCGCTGCATCGCGTGGAGATCATCAATCCCGGTTCCAAGGCCAACGAGATGGTGTACACGTACTCGGAACGCGAACTCGAAACCCTGCTGGGCAGCCTGGAGGAGCAGGACCGCCGGTACAAGGAACCCATCCAGCGCTACAAGGGCCTGGGCGAGATGGATGCCGATCAATTGGCGGAGACCACCATGGACATCCGGCACCGCGTGCTGCGCCGGGTCAGGGTATCGGACGCCGAGGCCGCCGAACACGCGTTCTCCCTGCTCATGGGGTCCCAGGTGGCTCCGCGCAAGGACTTCATCGTGGCCGGCGCCGCACAGCTGGATCAGGACCGCATCGACGCCTGATCCGGGAGAAAGGCATCAGCGTCGGGGGACAGGAACAACTGTGTCGTGACGTGGCTGCGATTTGAGCCACGGCTGGACGAGCAGTCGACACCCGCGCCACGAACCGCGCCCCGAATCTTCCACGCGGAAGATGCGGGGCGCACTCGTTCGCTACGAGGCGGCTCAGCCGTCCAGGGGCAGCGTGTCCTGCCCGGCGGGAACCGACTGGGTGTCCGGGGCGGAGTTCGCCGCGGCGTCCGACCCCGGCACGGGCAGCCCGGCGAGAGCCGGGCCCACCGCGTGCACGTCGCGGTCCACGCTCACCCCTGAGCCGTCACGACGACCGTATTCGTGGGGCAGGTTGCGGGCGACTCCGGCCGCGGATACGGCCTTACCCGGCCCGTGACCCACCCATGCGAGGTTCAGTCTGGACTCTCCTGTGAGCAGCCGCTGTGCGCGCACTCCCGCGGTCGCACGCCCCTTGGCCGGGTATTCGGAGAGGGGAGTCACCTTGATGGACGCCACACCCGTGTCCGGCAGCTGATCCTGGCCCCCGGCCTGGGTGACCACGACGGTCGCGGGGTCCTCCCGGACCGCGCCGAAGAAGATCGCGCGTTCGCCCGGGGCCAGTTTCATCCCGGCCACACCACCGCCATTGCGTCCCTGCGGCCGTACGAGATGCGCGGCGAAGTGCAGCAGCTTGGCATCCGACGAGACGAACACCAGTTCGACGCCGTCCGTGCATGCGGACACGCCGATCACGCGGTCTGCGTCCTTGAGCTTGATGACCGGCCACTGGTCGAGGTTGAGCGGGTAGTCGGGATTCACGCGCTTGACGATTCCCTGTTCCGTACCCACGGCGAAGACCTGGTTGAGGGGCACCAACCCCACCAGGTGCTCGTTCTTATCCAGGCCCAAGAAATCGGCGGCGAGCACGCCGTCCGCGAGGCGTGGAACGCCGTCGAAATCCTGCAGCACGGGAATGTCAATGCAGGATACGCGCAGCATGCGGCCCGTGGAGGTGACCGCCGCGATCTCACCGCGTGCGGTCGTCGGGAGCACGCTCGCGAGCGCGTCGTGTTTGAACCGGCGCGGAGCATCGGCCAGTGGCGTCCGGGTGGTGGTGCGCGCCAGGCGACCGGTCGTGGAAACGAACGCCCAGCACGGGTCGTCGCTGATCTCGAGCGTGACCGACGACGCCGCGTGCTTGCGTTTGCCGTCCGCGTCCGCCGCCGAGGTCACGGCCGGCAGGTCCTCCGCTTCGAGCAGGACGGTGCGGCGATCATCGCCGTGCGTCTGGGCGACCTGCTCGAGTTCATCCGCAACGACCCGCCGCAGTGTCTGATCGGAACCGAGGATCGCCTCGAGCTCGGAGATCTCTTTGAGCAGCTGGTCCCGTTCGGCCTCGAGCTCGATGCGGGAGAACTTGGTGAGCTGGCGCAGGCGTAGTTCCAGGATGTGCTCGGCCTGGGCGCGGGAGAGGTCGAAGACCTTCATCAACCGGTCGCGGGCCTCGGCCGTCTGCTCGGAGGCGCGAATGATCTGGATGACCTCGTCGATGTCGACGATCGCGATCAAAAGGCCTTCCACCAGGTGCAGCCGGTTCTGGCGCTTGGCCAGCCGGAACGCGGTGCGGCGGCGCACCACGGACAACCGGTGATCGGTGTAGACCCGCAGCATGTCGAGCAGGCCCAGCGTGCGCGGCTGGCCGTCCACGAGCGCCACGTTATTGATGCCGAAGGAATCCTCCATGGGCGTGTGCTTGTACAGCTGAGCCAGCACGGCGTGGGGGTTGAATCCGTTCTTGAGCTCAATGACCAGGCGCAGCCCATTGGTGCGGTCGGTGAGGTCCACCACATCAGAGATGCCGGCCAGTTTTTTGGACTGGACCGCGTCCTTGATCTTTTCCGTGACCTTCTCCGGACCCACCATGTAGGGCAACTCGGTGACCACGATGCCCTGTTTGCGTGGCGAGACCTGCTCGACGGAGACTTTGGCCCGGGTCTTGAATGAACCCCGCCCCGTTCGGTAGGCATCGCGGATGCCCTCCAGGCCCACGATGCGCCCGCCCGATGGCAGGTCGGGACCCGGCACGAACTTCATGAGCTCTTCGAGCGAGGCCTCCGGGTTGAGAATCAGGTGACGCGCACCCGCCACCACCTCGCGGAGATTATGGGGTGCCATGTTGGTGGCCATGCCCACGGCGATCCCGGTGGCGCCGTTGACCAGCAGGGCTGGGTAGGCCGCCGGGAGCACACCGGGTTGCTGGAACTGGTTGTCGTAGTTGGGAACGAAATCCACGACGTCCTCGTCGAGATCTCCCGTGAGTGCCTGAGCGGCGGCCGCCATGCGGGCCTCCGTGTAACGCGGGGCCGCGGGACCGTCGTCCAAGGAACCAAAGTTTCCGTGGCCGTCCACCAGGGGCAGTCGCATCGCGAAGGACTGGGCCATGCGCACCATGGCGTCGTAAATCGCGGAGTCACCGTGGGGGTGGAGCTTGCCCATCACCTCGCCCACCACACGCGCGCTTTTGACATGACCGCGATCCGGGCGCAAGCCCATTTGGTCCATCATGAACAGGATGCGACGCTGCACCGGCTTGAGCCCATCACGCGCGTCAGGCAGGGCGCGTGAGTAGATCACCGAATAGGAGTACTCCAGGAAACTCGTTTCCATTTCCTGCGTGACATCGATATCCACGATGTGCTCTGTGAAATCCTCAGGCAACTCCTCCTGTTCGGAGCGGGTGGTTGAACGACGTCGGGCCATCTAGCGGCAACTCCTCGAATAATCGGCGTGTACCTGTCGGGAGGTCACACGGTTGGCTACTCTGAAGTCTATGGGTTCTCACGATGAAGGTTCGCAGTCACCGTCCTACCCCGAATACTGGGAAGCAGACGTCATCATGCGTGACGGTGCCACCGCTCATCTGCGGCCCATCAGCCCGGACGACCGGGAGCTTCTGACCGAGTTCCACGGTAAGCAGTCCGAGGACAGCATTTACCTCCGGTTCTTCTCCTACAAACCCGCGCTGTCCGAGAAGGAACTGGCACGATTCACCACCGTGGACCATGTGGACCGCGTGTGCTTCATCCTGTTGTTGGACGCCAAGATGATCGGGGTGGGTCGCTACGACCGCACCTCCGAGCGCGCGGCAGAAGTCGCGTTCATGATCTCGGACCACCATCAGGGCCGCGGCATCGGGTCCATCCTGTTGGAGCACTTGGCCGCGGCCGCCCGCGAGAACGGGATCGATCGATTCACCGCGGAGGTACTCCCCGAGAACCGCAAAATGCTCCACGTGTTCGTGGAGGCCGGATACGACGTCTCCCGGCAGTTCGAAGATGGCGTGGTGGTGGTCGATTTCGACATCGACCCCACCGAGAAGTCACTGGCCGTGATGGAATCCCGCGAACACCGTGCCGAGGCCCGCTCCATCCAGGATCTACTTACTCCGGAGGTCGTGGCCGTGATCGGGGCGTCCGCGGACCCGGACCATGCCGGCTTCCACGCCGTGGAAGGCATTTTGAACGGCGGTTACACGGGCACCCTCTACGGGGTGGGGAACACGCCGTTCGAGCGGGACGGTCTCACCTTTGTCAAGAGCGCCCGGGACATCCCCGTGAAGATCGACCTCGCAATCATTGCCGTCCCCCGGGATGGCGTGGAAGCCACCATCGCGGAGTGCGGCCGAGCCGGGGCCAGGGCGGTGGTCGTCATGACCGGCGGCTACGCGGAGGCCGGCGCGGACGGTGCCGTTCAACAGCGGCGCCTGGTACGGATTGCCCGCGCGTCCGGCATGCGCGTGGTGGGCCCCGCAAGTTTGGGTTTCATCAACACCTCGGAGGAGGTCAGGCTCAACGCCTCGGTCCTGCCGCGAATGCCGCAGGGCGGGGGACTGGGGCTGTTCTCCCAATCGGGTGCGATCGGCACCATGGTGTACGGGGCTGCCCGACGGCACCGGGTCGGGCTGTCCAGTTACCTCTCGGCCGGTAACCGCGCGGACGTCTCCGGCAACGACATGATGCAGTACTGGGAGGACGATCCGACCACCACGGTGTGCGGCCTGTACCTGCAGTCCGTGGGTAATCCCCGAAAATTCTCGCGGATCGCCCGCAGACTCTCCCGTTCCAAGCCCGTCATCGTGGCCAAGTCCGAGGTCACCGGGTTGCGGTTGCCCCCCGGGCACACGGGGCGTACCACGCAGGCACCCCCCGGAGCCCTGGACGCGATGTTCCGACAGGCAGGAGTGATCCGCGCCGGGACGGCCGAACAGTTGCTGGACATCGCGGCCGTTGCTGAGAGCCAACCGGTTCCGGGCAACAACCGGGTGGCCGTGGTCTCCAATGCGTTGGCACTGTCCCAACTGGCCGAGGACTCCGCCATCCGCCTGGGCATGGAACCCGCGGTCTCCGACGGCAACGTGGACACGAGCCAGGGCCCCCAGCACGCGCACGAGGCCATTGTGGACGCAGTGCGCCGCAACGCGTCCCTGGAGGGAGTGGCCAGCCTGGTGGTCGTGCTCATGCCCGTGCCCGGGCTCGACCACAATGCACTGGTCGATGAGATCGCGCGGCAGGCCCGCACCGCCGAATGCACCGCGGTCGGTGTGTTCACCGGACAGTTCGGCAGCGACGCCAAGACGGCCATGGTGCACACCACCGACGACGGCGCGTCCCTGCCCTGCTTTGATTCGCCCGGCGCGGCCCTGCTCGCCTTATCGAGTGTGGTCACCTACTCGAGCTGGCGCGATCAGGAATACGGGCACGTGTCGATCCCCGAGGACTTCAATGACGACGCCATCGAGAAGTTCCTCGAAAAGCTCAAGCCCCAGATCCCCGGGGACGGGCTCTACGAACTGACCACGGACGAGACGACTGAATTGCTGGGGCACGCCGGGATCACGGTCCTGGAGTCCGTGCGGTTCTCCGAACCCGACCAGGGCGTCACCGCCGCGGCGCGGCTGGGCTATCCGGTGGCGCTCAAGACCACCGACCCGCACTTGCGACACCGCCTGGACCTGGGCGGGGTGGCGTTGAACATTGAGGACGAATCGCAGCTGCGCGTGGCCATCACCACGATGACGCGCGCGCTCGCAAGCTTCGGAAGCTCCGATTTCGAGGTGCAGTCCATGGCGGCCACGGGTCAGACGGTCCTGCTGCGGGCCATTGAGGACCCGTTGATCGGTCCCGTTCTTTCCTTCGGCATGGCCGGGGACGCCGTCAACCTCCTTGACGACTGGGCGCACAGGGTTCCGCCGCTGACCGATCAGGACATTACCCGCATGGTTCGGGCACCAAAGGCGTCCAAAAAACTCTTCGGACACCAGGGAGTCCCCGCCGTGGACACCACCGGTGTGGAGGACCTGATCAACAGGGTCGCTCTCCTCAAGGACCAGTTCCCCGAAACCGCGTCCCTCGACCTCAACCCGGTCCTGCTGTCCGGCTCCGTGGTCACGGTACTCACGGCAACCATCACGCTGGGTGACCCCGGGCAGCGCACCGACAGCGCTCGCCGGGCCATGCGAGGCTAGGCCGCTTACCGAGTGTCGGACACGATAGCCGGGCGTTTCGAGTTACTGGAACCCATTGCCAAGGGTGGCAGCGGGGCAGTCTGGCGAGCCATGGACCTTAAACTGGGGCGGGAATGCGCGGCCAAGGTGCTCCGCCAACGAGATTCCGCTGATTTGTTGCGGTTCGTCAGGGAACAGTCCGTGAAGCTGGATCACCCACACGTGGTGGCGCCCTACGGGTGGGCGGCCGAGGACGAGTACGTGGCGATCGGCATGCGGCTGGTCAGCGGGGGCACCCTCGAAGCGGCCCTGGGTGACAACGGAGCCGTTTCGGAGTCGGTGGCGGAGGAAATCCTCTACCAATTACTCCAGGCACTGCAGTTCGTACACGCTCGCGGGTGGATTCACCGGGACGTCAAACCCGGCAATGTGCTCATGGAACCCACCGGCTCCGGGCGGCCCTGGGCGCGTCTCGCGGATTTCGGGATTGCCGTGCGAGCCGAGGACGCCCGATTGACCCACACGGGAACCGTTGTCGGCACGCCGGGCTATCTACCCCACGAGGCGTACGGGCCCATGGAGCCCTCCGCGTCCACGGACCTCTACGCCGCCGGGGTCACCGCGGTTCGACTCGTGGACCCGCACGTTGATCTCAGCGACCCCCTGGAACCGGCCGCCGTGGCGGGGCTGTTCCCCGAATCACCGCAGTTGCGAAGTCACGTTGCCGGGCTGCTGAGTACGGATCCCCAACAGCGCATCGCCGCGGCGAAAACCGCGCTGCTGGATCTCGGCGAAGGCGCGGGCCGTCGATGCGACCGCGAATCCCTGACGGCGGAGGGCGAGCCCTTCGAAATCTTCGACGTGCTCTCACCCACGACCGAACGGGAACTGTCCACGGTACCCGATGCGGCGGTGCTGCCCCTGCCCGACGACGCGCCCATGACGCGGATCCAATGGCATGCGGTGCGACGCCAGGGGGAACAAACGCAGCAGGCTCATCCTGCGCCCCAACTCTCGGATGACCCCCTGAACCCTTTCGGTGCCGGGCAGGAGACAGAAGCGCTGCCACGCCACGGCGCGGTGAGCACCCTCGCGCGGACAACGACCGTCACGGACACCGGCCCCGCTCAGCGAGTGACCCGAACAAAACCGGCCCGCTCGAAACGATCTCGCGCGCCGTGGGTCCTCCTCACCCTGGTACTGGCCGCGGTCGCCTTGACCGCGGGCTACTTCTGGGTGGGCCCAGTCATGAGTTCATGGCTGGACGGTGCGACCGGTCCCGAGCCCGAGGTGACCCAACCGCAGGACGGCACGCCGGTGCCGTCGGCCCCGCAAGAACCCAGCATGGACGTGACGCCGGTGTGCACCGAAAAGGAGGACGGCACACTCTCGTGCGTGGTCACACCATGAGTCACAACAATTGCGCACAGGCGAGGTAAGTGAAGGACAATGGACGCATGACGTATTCAGCTCCCGACGGCTCGCGCTTGATCGAGGACATCAGCACGGCCGGGTTCTATCCGCAACTCGTGGAAGACGTGGTGCGGGATTCCCTCGACGGTAGGCAGCCCGTGTCCCACCTGGTGCAGTTGGAAACCCACTTCAACAACACCGAACTCCACCGCCACATAACCGTGCTGGTACTCGCGGAGGATGTCCTGCACATCACCCACGTGGACGACCAACAGTTCGACGACAGCGGTCGTGACGTGGTGGCCCGGGTCTCCACGGAAACCGTGGGGATCTCCCAGATCCGTTCGGTCACTCTCAGCTACGCGTACCACCAGCCGCAGAATTACCGCCCCGACACACCCATCATGGAGCTGACGCTCGCGGTGAGCTGGACCGGGACCCAGCAACTCGAGTTGTACCCGGCCATGTGCGAGGACCCGGAGTGCCAAGCGGACCACGGGTACACGGGCACGGCCGCGAGCGAGGACGTGGTGATGCGCATCAGCTCCGAAGCGGACGGCAAAGATGCCGTGGAGGGCGCCCGCGAATTCGCGCGCACATTACGCCGGGCCAATCTGGCGCCCGTGACCGACTCGGGAGCCCAGATCGCACAATCGCCCCACCAGCGCCCCATGACCGAACGCCGCCCCTCCGAGGCCCCCGTGCAGCGACCGCGGTTCGGTCATCGCTTCACGGGCCGTGACTCCGGGCGCAAATCTTCATGACCCTTCCCGCGGATTTTCCCGCGCCTCCGCGGTACGGCGGGCGCAGCGTGGCGGACGTGATGACATCGGCCGCGGCCGCCTTGGGAGTACCGGGGACCACCAATACCTTGGGGCTGCCCAAGGCGCAACGGTACGTGGTGGTGCTCGTGGACGGCCTCGGGGCCGAGTTGCTCAGCGAGTGCTCTGGTCATGCACCCACGCTGCGCAGAGCCCAGTCCCTGGGGGTTCTCGACGCCGCTTTTCCCACCACGACGTCCGTGTCCCTGTCGAGTCTGGGCACGGGTCTCGCCCCCGGACAGCACGGCATGCTCGGTTACGACGTGGTGGATCCCCACCAGGACCGCGTGGTGAACATGCTCGGCCAATGGAGTCCACGGATCGAACCGGAAACGTGGCAACCCCACCGCACCGTGTTCAACCGGTCGGAGGACACCGTGGACACCGTGACGGTCAGCAAGCCCCGGTTCCAGAATTCAGAGTTGACCCGGGCTTCCCTGCGGGGTGGCCGTTTCAAGGGCGCCGACGGCGTGTTCGCTCGCACCGCAGCGGTCCTCGACGAGTTGCGCGAGGGCAAACGAGCGCTGGTCTACTTCTATTGGGACGAGCTGGACAAAGTCGGCCACGCCAAGGGCTGGCGTTCCGAAACCTGGCTGAAGGCCCTTGAGGAGCTGGACTCCGCCATCAAGCGGCTCGTCCAGAAGCTGCCACCCAACACGCGTGTCGTCCTCACGGCCGACCACGGGATGGTTGACGTCGCGGCCGAACACCGCTTTGATGCCAGCGCGGTCCCCGGCCTGCTGGACGGCGTGCGCCACACCGCGGGAGAACCTCGAGCCGTGCAACTGCATGCCCAACCGGACACGGATCCCGTGCACATAGCGGCGCGCTGGCAGGAACACTACGGCGACACCGTGTGGGCGGTGACCCGTGAGGATCTCACAGCCGGGGGGTATTTCGGACCGGATCCGGATCCCGTCATACTGGAACGCGCGGGGCACGTGTGGGTCCTCGGTAGGGAACCGGTGGCCATTTACGATGTCTCCCGCCAGGGCGCCAAGCCGCTCACCATGGTGGGTCAGCACGGTTCCCTCACACCCGCGGAGCGTCTGATTCCCGCCCTGCTGTGGTGACCGCGTCGTTACTTGCTGGCCGTGGGTTTCGGGGCCGGTTTACCACCGTTGGCGGGAGCCTTAGGCGTGGCCGGCGGTTTGGGCGCGGGCGCCTTGGACGTCGCCGCCGGCTTGGGCGCCTGCGTCGGCGCTGAGGTCGGCTTGGCTGACGTGGTCGGCTGTTTCGTGGGGGCCGTGGTCGGCGTCTTGGTGGGTTCGGGGTTCTTGGTCGGCACCGGGGCCTTCGTCGGCTGCGGCTGCGGCACCGGAGCGGGCGGCGGAACAGGAACGACCGGGGGTGCCACGGGCGGTGGCACGTACTCCTGCACCGGGGCGGTCTCGACCGGGGTGAGGGAGGGCGTGCGGGTCGGGGTGACACTGGGCGACGGGGTCGGCGATTCGGATTCGGTCGCGAAATCGGCCGGTTCCTGATCGTCTTGGGAGTTGGACAGCCCGGTGACCGCCAGCGCCCCGACACCCACCAGTACGAGGAGAGCGGCCAACCCGAGTACGAGCGGCGCCAAAAAACGCCGGAACCGCCCGCCGTCGTTGGGATCGGCGGAACCTGCGGTAGTTTCCGCAACCGGTTCGTCGGCACCAAACAAGTCGTCCTGGATGGAATTACCCATGCAATGCGTCCCTCGAATCCATGAATTGCCAGAGCAAAGCTGGACCGCTTTCTCCCCTTAGCCCAATCTGCCTTAGCCTCGATCCACCGACGCGGGTTCAGGCCGGAGTGTGATTCCAGAAGCACCGGGTGAATTGATTTTGGGCGTGAGGAAG
>NZ_BAABLN010000003.1:0-110874 GCF_039544365.1 Kocuria gwangalliensis
GAGTTCATGGTTGAGACAGTAGGGAAGTCGTTACTCCATTCGTGCAGGTCGGAACTTACCCGACAAGGAATTTCGCTACCTTAGGATGGTTATAGTTACCACCGCCGTTTACTGGGGCTTAAATTCTCCGCTTCGACCGAAGTCTAACGAGTCCTCTTAACCTTCCAGCACCGGGCAGGAGTCAGTCCGTATACATCGTCTTACGACTTCGCACGGACCTGTGTTTTTGATAAACAGTCGCTTCCCCCTAGCCTCTGCGACCCCAACCAGCTCACACCGCGTGGGTGATCACCAGCCAAGGCCCCCCTTCTCCCGAAGTTACGGGGGCATTTTGCCGAGTTCCTTAACCATGATTCTCTCGAACGCCTTAGTATTCTCTACCTGATCACCTGTGTCGGTTTAGGGTACGGGCGACTAAAACCTCACGTCGATGCTTTTCTCGGCAGCATAGGATCACCAAATTCTCTCACCAAAGAGAGTCCCATCACATCTCAGGCTTTAGGGTCCGCGGATTTACCAACGAACCACCCTACATGCTTAGACCAGGACAACCATCGCCTGGCTTGGCTACCTTCCTGCGTCACACCTGTTAATACGCTTACCTCCCCGGATCAGGTCCCACGCTCCCCACACACCTCATCACCCCGAAGGGATCCAATAATGAGTGGTTCGGGTGGTTAGTGTCCCCGGTTCAGTATGGACGGTTCTTCGTCGGTACGGGAATATCAACCCGTTATCCATCGACTACGCCTGTCGGCCTCGCCTTAGGTCCCGACTCACCCAGGGCAGATTAGCTTGACCCTGGAACCCTTGATCATCCGGCGGACGGGTTTCTCACCCGTCTTTCGCTACTCATGCCTGCATTCTCACTCGTTGAGGTTCCACCACTGGGTCACCCCGCAGCTTCACTACCCCAACGACGCTCCCCTACCCACAACACCACCTCAACCACTAACGGCTCAGCTATCCGGTGTCATGCCACAACTTCGGCGGTGTACTTGAGCCCCGCTACATTATCGGCGCGGAATCACTTGACCAGTGAGCTATTACGCACTCTTTCAAGGGTGGCTGCTTCTAAGCCAACCTCCTGGTTGTCTAAGCAACTCCACATCCTTTCCCACTTAGCACACGCTTAGGGGCCTTAGTTGATGGTCTGGGCTGTTTCCCTTTCGACTATGAAGCTTATCCCCCACAGTCTCACTGCCGCGCTTACACTTGACTGGCATTCGGAGTTTGGTTGACGTCAGTAACCTTGTAGGGCCCATCAGCCATCCAGTAGCTCTACCTCCAGCAAGCAACACACGACGCTGCACCTAAATGCATTTCGGGGAGAACCAGCTATCACGGAGTTTGATTGGCCTTTCACCCCTACCCACAGCTCATCCCCTCCATTTTCAACTGAAGTGGGTTCGGTCCTCCACGCGCTCTTACACGCGCTTCAACCTGGCCATGGGTAGATCACCCCGCTTCGGGTCTAGATCACGCCACTCATAACGCCCTATTCAGACTCGCTTTCGCTACGACTACCCCACACGGGTTAATCTCGCGACGTAACACTAACTCGCAGGCTCATTCTTCAAAAGGCACGCCGTCACCCCAAAAAGGCTCCGACGGCTTGTAAGCACACGGTTTCAGGTACTATTTCACTCCCCTCCCGGGGTACTTTTCACCATTCCCTCACGGTACTGATCCGCTATCGGTCATCAGGAAGTATTCAGGCTTACCAGGTGGTCCTGGCAGATTCACACGAGATTTCACGAGCCCCGTGCTACTTGGGAGAACATCAAGTCACAATAATCATGGTTTCGTCTACGGGACTCCCACCCACTACGGTCTGGCACTCACCACCAGTTCGACTACCACAACACCACAACCCCCGAGGTGGCGACCCCGAGAACAACGCATCCCACAACCCCGATCATGCAACCCTCGCCAGGTATCACACACAACCGGTTTAGCCACCATCCGCTTTCGCTCGCCACTACTAACGGAATCACTATTGTTTTCTCTTCCTATGGGTACTGAGATGTTTCACTTCCCCACGTTCCTCCTCGCACCCTATGAATTCAGATACGAGTGACCACGCATAACACGCAGCCGGGTTACCCCATTCGGAGACCCTCGGATCACAGCTCGTTTATCAGCTCCCCGAGGCATATCGCAGATTTCCACGTCCTTCATCAGCTCCTGATGCCAAGGCATCCACCGTGTGCCCGTAACAACTTATACGCCACACAACACAAATAATCATCAAAAATACACACCACACACCAACAACCCCAAAGAGGTCATCCATGCGCGGCGTTCAAAGATGCTCGCGTCCACTATGTAGTTGACAAACAACAACCCACCAACACCACCCATCACCAGCTCACACCGGTAATAGTGATGTTCCAGGTAATAACCAACAACCACCACCCACACCCCCACCCAGGAGATCCTCACGGACCCACCCACCAGGGACATACGTGCTGAGCTTGTTGATCGACAACCCAACAATGTGCCACCACACCACCACCACACACCACCCACAACATGATGTTGCGGGGTTCCCGTGCGCGGGGTTAAGTCTGTACGCCTGTTGATATTCCACCCATGAGCAAACCACCACCACAACGAAACTGTTGGGCGCATGGCGGCCACTAACCACCAAGGACCTGATAACCAGGACCCCGGCTGCAACCACACGGCTGCTGGGCCTGCTCCTTAGAAAGGAGGTGATCCAGCCGCACCTTCCGGTACGGCTACCTTGTTACGACTTAGTCCCAATCGCCAGTCCCACCTTCGACGGCTCCCCCCACAAGGGTTAGGCCACCGGCTTCGGGTGTTACCAACTTTCGTGACTTGACGGGCGGTGTGTACAAGGCCCGGGAACGTATTCACCGCAGCGTTGCTGATCTGCGATTACTAGCGACTCCGACTTCACGTGGTCGAGTTGCAGACCACGATCCGAACTGAGACCAGCTTTTTGGGATTAGCTCCACCTCACGGTATCGCAACCCATTGTACCGGCCATTGTAGCATGCGTGAAGCCCAAGACATAAGGGGCATGATGATTTGACGTCATCCCCACCTTCCTCCGAGTTGACCCCGGCAGTCTCCTATGAGTCCCCACCATCACGTGCTGGCAACATAGAACGAGGGTTGCGCTCGTTGCGGGACTTAACCCAACATCTCACGACACGAGCTGACGACAACCATGCACCACCTGTACACCAACCTCAAAGAGGAAAACCCATCTCTGGGCCGGTCTGGTGTATGTCAAGCCTTGGTAAGGTTCTTCGCGTTGCATCGAATTAATCCGCATGCTCCGCCGCTTGTGCGGGCCCCCGTCAATTCCTTTGAGTTTTAGCCTTGCGGCCGTACTCCCCAGGCGGGGCACTTAATGCGTTAGCTACGGCGCGGAAAACGTGGAATGTCCCCCACACCTAGTGCCCAACGTTTACGGCATGGACTACCAGGGTATCTAATCCTGTTCGCTCCCCATGCTTTCGCTCCTCAGCGTCAGTAACAGCCCAGAGACCTGCCTTCGCCATCGGTGTTCCTCCTGATATCTGCGCATTTCACCGCTACACCAGGAATTCCAGTCTCCCCTACTGCACTCTAGTCTGCCCGTACCCACTGCACACCACGGGGTTAAGCCCCGGGCTTTCACAGCAGACGCGACAAACCGCCTACGAGCTCTTTACGCCCAATAATTCCGGACAACGCTTGCGCCCTACGTATTACCGCGGCTGCTGGCACGTAGTTAGCCGGCGCTTCTTCTGCACGTACCGTCACTTTCGCTTCTTCCGTGCTGAAAGAGGTTTACAACCCGAAGGCCGTCATCCCTCACGCGGCGTCGCTGCATCAGGCTTTCGCCCATTGTGCAATATTCCCCACTGCTGCCTCCCGTAGGAGTCTGGGCCGTGTCTCAGTCCCAGTGTGGCCGGTCACCCTCTCAGGCCGGCTACCCGTCGTCGCCTTGGTAGGCCATTACCCCACCAACAAGCTGATAGGCCGTGAGCCCATCCAAAACCAGTAAAACCCTTTCCACACACCCCCATGCGAAGATATGTAGTATCCAGTATTAGACCCAGTTTCCCAGGCTTATCCCAGAGTCAAGGGCAGGTTACTCACGTATTACTCACCCGTTCGCCACTCATCCACCCAGATGAAAAACACCCAAGCTTCAGCGTTCGACTTGCATGTGTTAAGCACGCCGCCAGCGTTCGTCCTGAGCCAGGATCAAACTCTCCGTCAAAAAACACTCAACAGAAACCACAACCACAACGATCATGGGATCCCAGCTGACACCCAACACCCCAAGGAAACGGGAAAAACACCCCAGAGCATCAGGCCATCAACCAAAAAAACAAATTCTTGGTATCAACAAACTAGGCACACTATTGAGTTGACAAACAACAAACCACACAAGAAACCCTTAGGTTCTTTGTTGGTTGGTCCTGCCGCTGGATCCGGAAGCTTTTCGCTTTCCCCTGCGGCAACCCCTTCAGCTTATCCAGCCGTTTACCTTTCCGCAAACTCTCGTTCGCGACTGAGCAAAGCTCGGTAAGTGGTTGGTAGCTGTCGGCGGTACCGGGAAGGCGATCTCTCGCTTGTCCGTCCTTGCGGCGACTCGGAATACATTACACAGAGATCGACCACCGCGCAAAGCATCGATCGGACCTGTGTTATACGTGGCCTGGGTCACTACATTCTCGATCATCTGGGCCTGCAGAGAGCGTCGGCCGGGTCCCGCGCACCCACGGCAGAGGGACCCGACCCAGGGCCCCCGGCTATCCCCGCAGCAGGTTTTTTCGCACCTTGCCCGTGGCCGTGCGCGGCAGCTCGTCGCTGAAGGTCACGGTGTCCGGCACCTTGAATCCGCTCAAGCGCTCACGCACGTGCTCCCGCAGCTCCTCCCCGGTGACCGAGGAGCCGGCCGAACGCACCACGTGCGCCACCGGCCGTTCACCCCACTTCTCATGGGCAACACCGATCACGGCCACGTCGATCACGTCCGGGTGGGAATACAGGGCCTGCTCCACCTCGATGGACGAGATGTTCTCGCCGCCGGAAATGATGATGTCCTTGGCGCGGTCACGCAGTTGGATGTACCCGTTGGGGTGCATGACGCCCAGATCGCCGGTGTGGAACCACCCACCGAAGAACGCCTGCTCCGTGGCTTCCGGGTCCTTGTAATAGCCGATCATCACGTTGTTGCCGCGCAATACCACTTCACCCAGTGCTTCGCCGTCCTCGGGGACATCGTTCATCTCGGTATCCACGATGCGCGCGGACTCCGCCTGCACCATGCCCACGCCCTGGCGGGACATCTGCTGGGCGCGGTCCTGCGGGGAGAGTTCCTTCCACTCCTCTTGCGGTTCACAAATGGTGATGGGACCGAACACCTCGGTGAGCCCGTACACGTGCACGATCCCGAACCCGGCACTCTCGAGGCGCTCAATGATGCTCGGCGCCGGCGGAGCTCCCGCCGTGGTGATGCGAATGGGGTTGTCAAGCGCATGAGCTTCGTCCGCGTCCACGATGATCGAGCACACGGCCGGCGCGCCACACAGGTGCGTGATGCCCTGGTTGTCGAACGCGTCCCAGATCGCATCCGGCCGCACGGCCCGCAAACATACATGCGTGCCGCCGGCCGCGGTCACCGCCCACGTGGTGCACCACCCGTTGCAGTGGAACATCGGCAGCGTCCACAGGTAGCGGGTCGCGCCGTCGAAGCCGTTGTGGAACACCTCGCCCAGGCTGTTCAGGTACGCCCCGCGGTGGCCGTACAGCACGCCCTTGGGGCGGCCCGTGGTCCCGGACGTGTAGTTGAGGGTGATGGGCGAGTTCTCGTCCGTCACCCCGTAACTCACGCCCCGCTCGCCCGACGACGCCGCCCGGCCGGCTTCCCGGGGCTCCACATCGATGAACTCGTCGAACGTGGGGATCTCACCGTGGGAGTGCTCCCGCACCGGTTCGATACCGGCCTGCTCATCGGGCAGCTGGACGAGCGTGATGCCGTCTTTGCCTTCGATCGCGGCGGCCACGGAATCCAGCACGGAGGAGTCGGCGATGACCACCCGCGCCTCGCTGTGCTCCAGGATGTAGTCGAGCTCACGCGTGGACAACCTCGGGTTCAACGGCACCAGAACCGCACCCGCAGCCGGAACCGCATAGTGGGCCATCAGCATGGCCGGAAGGTTGGGTGCAATCACGGCCACCGTGGGCAGGGACCGTGTCAGCTGCTCCGCACCCAGATACCCCTGTCCCGCAGCGTCACCGGACGCGGCGGCGTCGTCCCCCGAAACCGAAAGGGGTGGCAGATGCGGCAGCAGCGCGGTGGCGAAGCGCCGCACGTCTCGTTCGAAGGCCTGATAAGTCCACGATTGGTCGCCGTACACAATGGCTTCTCGCTGGGGAAAGACTTCCGCGCTGCGCTCGATGAATCGCAGCGGGGACAGGGGCTGTGCGTTGGCGTACATGGGTGCTCCTGTAATCGGTGGCTCAGTTGTAGGCCGAGAAACCGGTGATGGACTTGCCGATAATGAGGGCCTGAACGGTTTCGGTGCCCTCGTAGGTGTGCAGCGCCTCGACGTCCGCAAAGTGACGCGCAACACGATTTTCCACCAAAATGCCGTTGCCGCCCAAAAGATCGCGCGCGTTCGCCGCAACACGACGGGCCGTGCGGGTCGCGGTGTACTTGGCCAGCGAGGCCTGGGGCCCGGTCAGTGTGCCGGCCTCCTCCTTGCGGGCCATGGCCATCACGATTGTTTGCATGGCAGTCAACTCGCTGAGCATGCGCGCCAGTCGCTCCTGCACGATCTGCGACGCGGCCAGCGGACGACCGAACTGTTGCCGCTGCGCCGCGTACTGAACGGCGGTCTCGTAGCAAGCCACCGCCTGCCCGACCGCGGCCCAGGCCACACCGATGCGCGTTGCGAACAACACCGCGGAGGTGTCCCGGAACGAACCGGCACCCGGCAGCACGTTCTCCGTGGGAACAAAGACATTCTCCATGCGGATGTGGGCCTGATGGATGGCGCGCAACGCCAACTTGCCTCGGATGGTCGTGCCGCTGTAACCCTCCGACTCCTGCGGAACCACAAAGCCCTGCACCGCGTTGGTGACATCGTTGCGGGCCCACACCACGGTGATGCCGCCCATGGAACCATTACCGATCCACTTCTTCTCACCGTTGAGAATGAAACCGCCCTCGGAGGGGGTGGCGCGGGTTTCCAGGCCGATCGAGTCCGAGCCGTGCGTGGGTTCGGTCAGCGCGAAGGCACCCAGCAGCTTGCCCGCGGCCATATTCGGCAGCCAGCGTTCCCGCTGTTCGTCGTTGCCGCACATGGCGATCGAGCGCATGGCCAGCCCGCCCTGCACGCCGCTCACGGTGGAGATGGAGCCGTCCCCGCGGGATAGTTCCATGGCCACCAATCCGGCAGCCATTTTGGACATCGGCGCATACCCGGGGACGTCCACGCCGTCACGCAACAGGTCCAACTCGCCCATGCGCGCCACCAGGTCCAGCGGGTACTCGCCGCGGTCCCAGTACTCGTGGATCACGCCCAGCAGCTCGTCCTGCACGAACGCGCAGGCGCGCATCCAGTGCGCGCGGTCCTCGTCGGTGATGTCCGCATAGACACCGGCGGCGTCCGTGTCGAGCACATCGTTGAGGGAGTATTCGGGTTCCACGGTGCCCTGCGGGAACAAATCCTGGCTACCCGTGGAAGGTTCGGTGGTGGGCTGCTCGCTCATGCTGTGATCTCTTTCGTGAAGTCGTGGTGGTTCTCGGCGGGGTGGGTTACTTCTGGGCGGCGTCGAATCGCTGGCCGCGCACGCGTTCGGCTGCTCCGCACCGGTCCAGATACGGGGTGATGCCGCCCAAGTGGAACGGGTAGTTGGCGCCCAGAATCATGCACAGGTCCACGTCCCGCGCGGAGGCGACCACGCTCTCATCCAGCATGTGGCCGATCTCGTCCGCGAGCGCGTCCTGGACGCGCGTGAGCAACTGGCCGTTCGCGCCGTCGTCCCCCGCCGACGACGCCGCCCGCTCGCCCCGCGTGCGATCCCGGGCCTGCTCCGCCTGCGGGGTGAGGTAGGTGTCGGAGTCTTCGCCGCGCCGGGGCAGCACGCGGGTGAGGCCGGCCTCGGCCACGGCGTCCAACCACGGGGAGAGTGTGAAGCGGTCCGGGTAGGCCTGGTGCATCGTGTGGGTGATATGCACGAGCACCGCGGGGCCCACGAAGTCCAGCAGTTGCAACGGCGTCATGGGCAGACCCATGGGTGCCAGTGCCCGGTCCACGGTCTTGGGATCGCCGCCGGCGTCGATGGCGCGGCCGATCTCGTCATACATGCGGGTCAGCACGCGGTTGACCACGAAGCTCGGCGCGTCCTTGACGAGCACGGCGATCCGGCGCAGTGTGGCCGCGAAATCGAACGCGGTGGCCACCGTGGAGTCATCGGTGGCCTGGGCCGCCACGATCTCGAGCAGCGGGGTGACCTCCACGGGGTTGAACACATGGAACCCCACGAGCCGTTCGGGGTGCTGCAGGTCTTCACCCATGGCGGTGACGGACAGCGATGACGTATTGGTGGCGAGAATCGCGTCAGCACGCAGCACCGGCTCCCACTGGGCGAAGACCTTCTTCTTGACGTCGAGCTCCTCGAAGACCGCCTCGATCACGAAGTCCGCGTCCGCGAGATCCTCGGGGCTCTTGGCGCCGGTGATCAGGGAGCCCAGCTTCTCGGCCTGTTCGGGGCTCATGCGGCCCTTCTCCGCCTGCGCGGTGAACCGGTCGCGGGTGCGCTGCACACCGGTGGCCAAGCGCTCGTCGTCCAGGTCGGTCATGACCACGGGAATCTGGGCGCCCTGGGCCATCAGGCTCGCGAGCTGGCCCGCCATCAGACCCGCGCCAATGACCGCCGCCCTGCGGATGGGGCGCACGGGGGCGTCCGGCACGTTGGCGGCAGCGCGGCGTCGGGCGGTGACCAACTCGAATGCGTAGAGGGAGGCCTTGGCGGCGTCGGTCCGCAGCACGGACGAGGCCAACTGCACGGCCGCTGCGGCATTGGCGTGCCGGGAATCCGTCCGGGCGCGCCCCACCAGATCGATGGCCGCGACCGGACCCGGCGCGGCACCGTGCCAGGCGCGCTCGGCCTTGGCCCGGGCGGAGTCCACGGCGCCCTGCCAGGCGGCGTCGTCATCGGAGGACCTGCGCGGTTCGTGCTTGCCGTCGAGAGCATCGACCACCCACTGCCGCCACTGCTGATCCCACTCGCTCGTCCCCGGGGAACCGTTCAGTACGGCGTCGACCATGCCGATCTCCAAGGCCTGCTGAGGCTTGAGATTCCGCCCGCGCATGGAGTCGGTGACGATCACGTCGAGGGCGGCCTGGGCGCCGACCAGGTGCGGCAACAGGTAGACGCCGCCCCAGCCGGGGAAGAAGCCCAGGTGGCACTCGGGCAGGCCCAGCTGTGCCTTTCCCGAGGCGGCCAGGCGATAATCCGAGTGCAGGGCCAGCTCCATGCCGCCACCCAGGGCCATGCCCGTGACAAGTGAAAAGGTGGGCACCGGCATGTCCGCGAGCACCGCGAACGTCTCGTGCCCGGCCCAAATGTAATCCTCCGAGGCATCGTTGAGCTGCGCGTGCCGGATCTCCTTGAGGTTCGCCCCTGCACCGAAGGATGTGGTGTTGCCCGTGACAACCACGGCCTCAACCGCGGAGGTGTCAATTGCCGTGAGTTCGCGGCGCAGCTGCTGCAGCGCCTCAGAACCCCAGATGATCAGCCCCTTGGAGTCCGCGGAGTCCAGGCTGACCAGGGCAATCGGACGTTCGCGCCCGGGGAGGACCGGATAATCCACGCCAATGGTCACGGTGGAGGGGAACTTGGTCTCGGTCACGCTGAACTCCTGAGCACTGAGGGGTTGTGGTCCGTGCCACATCATCATCCCCCAGAGTGCCCTGAGACTGCGTCTCACGTCAAGATATTGCGTGTCATTCGGGGCGGCTTACCAGGGTGCACGGTCGATAGGCTGAACGGGATGAAAACCGTGCTGCCCCTGCGCTCACAGCGCCTGACGTTCCGCCGGCTCACCGAGGCGGATATTGAGCCGATGCACTCCTACCAGTCCCGCGAGGACTACGCCGTGCACGCGTGGCGTGGACCGCGAAACATGGACGATGTCATCGGCATGGCCAAGGACCACACGGGTGAGCGCCGCTGGTCCGAGGACGGGGACCAGATTCGTCTTGCCGTGTCACCGCACGATACGGACGAGCTGGCCGGGGAGATCGTGCTGACACTCGCCGATGCCGAGGCCTCCCAGGTCGAAATCGGCTGGGCGCTGCACCCGGACCATACGGGCAGGGGCTACGCTGCGGAGGCCGCGCGCGCGGCCGTGGAGGCCGCCTTCGAAAGATTGGGGGCGCATCGCGTCTTCGCGCGCCTGGACAGCCTCAATGTTGCCTCGGCCAAGGTGTGCGAGCGCATCGGGATGCGACATGAGGCCACCCTGCGCGAAAGCCACTTCCAACTGGGCGAGTGGCGCGATGAACTGATCTACGCGGTGTTGGTCTCCGAGCGCAATCTCGACTGACCCCGGGCGGTAACCAGCGCCTCATAGACCGAACGCGCCGTCTGCTCCGCCGCCTCCCGAGGATCAGCGCCTTCCTGGAGCACGACAACCACCGGCGAGGCCGACGCCGCCGCCTCGGGTTGGCGCGGCACACTTGCAAGGCGCCCAGCCCCCGGTGACAGACCGAACGCCGTGCACAGCCAGCCGATGCGCTGGTTGAGGCCCGCGGCGAGCTGTTCACCGTTGTTGGCCTGCGGATCCCTCAGCCACGTGCGCAAATAGGCGTTGTGCACGGCCACCGTGGCCGAGGCCAGGGACACTGCGGTGACGCGCTGATCCGCGTTCTCGGGGAGCGCCCCGCGCAGGAACCCCTGGAACAGTCGCTCGTAGCGATGTGACGTGGCCAGCTCCCTGTCCCGGAGGGATTCCACGTCCTGCAGCAGGTGATGCCGGGCAACGGCCCGGTCCGCGTAATCAAGATTGTGCCGGAACACGAGTTGAACGCCTTCCGCCAGTCCCGCCTGCGGTGTGAGGCCCGGCCGGTTCAACAGCTGCTCGAGGCGTTCCAAGTTGGAGGCGTGATCCGCGAAGACAATGTCTTCCTTGGACCCGTACTTGCGAAAGAACGTGGCGCGGCTGACCCCCGTGGCCTGCGCCAGTTGATCCACGGTGGTCGCGTGGTAACCCTGCGCGGCCAATAAGCGGATTGCCTGGGTGACGACGTCGCCGGTCGCCCCGGGTGCGATACTCATCTGGCCTCCTGCCGAGATGGTAGTCCGTGCAAGTGCTTGCGCGGCGGACGCCTACGAGCCCCGCAGGACGCGATAGCCCTTGCGCGGGTCGTAACCGTGGATCTCACGGGTGTCCAACACGGCCATGAAATCCAGTACGTCCGGGGAGATCACCTGGCCCGGCACCAACACCGGGAAACCGGGCGGGTAAGGAGTCACGAAGCCGGCAGAGACGGGCTTCTCACCGCTGGCCACTCGCTCGCGCAGTTCCTCGTGGCCCACGTGCTCCACCGACGTGCGGCGCTGACCCTTGAAGAACGCGGCGCGCATGTCACCGTCCGGCAATTGCCCATCGGTCGCGTATCCGTCCGCGAATGAACTGAAGTCGGGCAGCGGCGGCATGGGTGTGTCATCGACCTTCGCTGCGATCTCGGGATCGAGCTGGGAGCTCTCGTCCTCGAAACGCTGAGCGAGCTTCACGAGCACCTCCACGAGATACGCGATCGCGCTGCGCGAGGTGCCAATGTTGGTCATGAACAGCACGGTGTTCCGGCTGGTCTTGTTGACCTGGATGCCGTAGCGGTCCATGAGCAGGTCGTGCTTGAACGTGTCACCGTCCACGCCGGTCCGGCTGATCTCAATGGTGATCCGGCTGGGGTCGACCACGAACTCGTCCGTGGTCCACGCTTCCCACATGCTGGCCAGCCCGTCACGCAACGGCATGGGGCGGCCCACCTCACGATTCTCCTGCGGCACCAGGTCGTGGGCGGTGAGCACACGGAAGGTACGGCGCAGCAGCGGGTGCCGAGCAATGGCCTGGGACAGGCTCGTGGCCAGATCCAGCTGTCGCTGCACGAGCTCGTAGCCCTCCAACTCCACCTGCCGACGCCCGATGTCCAGGGACGTGAGGATCTGGTAGTTGGGCGAGGTGGAGGTGTGCGTCATGTACGCCTCGTGGAAGGGTTCTTCTGCCTCGCGCACCCACTCGTCGTCGTGGACGTGGATCATGGACCCCTGCCGCAGCGCGGTGAGGGTCTTGTGCGTGGACTGGGTCGCGTACACGCGAATCTTGACGTCCGGGGCGGGGATCAGTCGCTCCTGCAACCAGACCTCGTCCGGCGCGGGGTTGCCCTGCTCGTCGAAGAGCCGCTTCTGCTGCTCGCGGTAGGCGATCTGGTGGGCCCTTGTGCCCATCCGTTCCTTGAGATGGGTGGCCGCCCACATGGCGGTACGGCGTCGCGTCACCGGATGGAAGGTCGCGAAGGCGAACCAGGCCTCGTCCCATAGGAAAACCAGGTCAGGCTTGATGGCCAGACACTCCGCCATGACCCGCTCGGGGTCGTAAACGATGCCGTCGAAGGTGCAGTTGGTGAGCGTGACCAGCTGAACCTCGTCCAGGCGCCCCTGGGCGCGATAATCCAGCAGCAACTGCTTGATGCGCGACAGCGGCACCGCACCGTAGAACGCGAACTCGTTGCGCGGGTAAGCCTCCAAATACGCGGGGCGAGCGCCGGTGAGCACCACCGCGTGGTGGTGGGACTTATGACAGTTGCGGTCCACGAGCACCACGTCATTGGGTGACAACAGCGCCTGATGCACGATCTTGTTGGCGGTCGAGGTTCCGTTGGTCACGAAGAACGTGTGCTTGGCGCCGTAGGCGCGGGCCGCAAGTTCCTGGGCCTTCTTCAACGTGTGCACCGGGGCCAGGAGCGAATCCAAGCCACCGGAGGTCGCCGAGGTCTCGGCCAGCAGCAGGTTCAACCCGTAGAAGTCCAGGAGGTCCTTGATCCACTTGGAGCCCACCACCGAACCACCGCGGGCAATCGGCAGGGCGTGGAACACACCCACCGGGCGGCGGGCATGCTCCTGGACCGCGGAGAAGAACGGGGTGTCGTACAGGTGGGACACCCTGCGCAGCAACGTGAGGTGCAGCTCCAACTTGTCCTCGCGCCGGAACACACGGCGGAAGCGATGGGTCAAGGCACCGGAGAGGCCCTCGATGTGCGCGCCCGCCATGAGGTACAGGTCCATCTCGGGGCGCAGCGCGGCGAGGGTGTCGGCCAGGCGGAGCACTCGTTGAATGGATGCGAGCGGGGTGCGGGCGGAGGCCGATTCCGGGCTCACCAGGTTGCGCGCCATCTCAATGGAGCTCTTGAGATCGCGGCTCAACGGCTGCCGGGAGCGCTCGCTGAATCCTGGGCGGACAACGCACGCGAGAATATTGGGGTTGGTCAGGACCGCGGCCACGGCATCATCCGCGGAGGGCACGATCACGTACTCGTAAATGAAGTCATCGGCGGAGGAGCGCAACCGCAGGCCCTCGGTGCGCAGGCCGTCACGGTCCGCGGGTGTGCTCTCGTCCACGATCAGAACTTCGAACCGGGGACGCGGGTCGGTGTCGACCAGCAGGTCCGAGTTCTCCGAATCGTCTGCGAAGTCATCGCGGGTCGTGTCCGGCACGGTGTCACCGCGGAGCCGGTTGACGACCTTGCCGATCCGCTCGAGGGCCATGTGGTAATCGCCCTGTTCCAGCATCTCCCGGATGGCGGCGACGTAGCGCTGACCGAATCCGGCCCAGTACATCTCCACGGTTTCAAGGGCGCGCAGAGAGCGCCGGAGTTCGCTGTCCGCGGCGAGGGCTTCCTTGTCCTCGTTGCCGAGTGCAATCCGTTTCATGGCGAACCGCAGGTACTCCCAGGCGTCGCTGCGCAACCGCCAGGTGCTGGCGGGCATTCCGGGGTCCGGTTCAAGGATTCCCGCGGCACTCCCCCGACGATTGTTCTGACCCTGGTGGTCCGTGGCCGGTGTATCCATGGAATGCCTCCGCTTGCTCCATCGCCTGCGCTGAACTCTTGAACGTTCATCCTATGTCCGGCCCGGTGGGGGCTCGCGGAACATAACAGATTGCGACCGCGAGTCAGTCTCAGGGACCGGCCTCGGTTGTCGTGAGTCAGCCGGCCGACGTCAGCCCGCGAACCGTCCCGCGGGTTGGCCGGGAGCCGCCACGCGCACCGAATACAAGGAACCGGCGGTGGGCTGCACGTCGTTCGGCAGGTTCTCGCGCGAGGTGGTGATGTACAGGGTGCGCAGGTCCTGACCGCCCAGTGTGCACGCGGTGGTCTGCTTGGCTCCCACGCTCACCACGGTGTCCAGGGTGCCGTCCGGGAGGTAGCGATGGACCTGCCCGGCACCGTTGAGCGCTACCCAGACGGCCCCGTCCGAGTCCACCGTCAGCCCGTCCGGGTTGGCCGACACGCTGGCGGGTTCGTACTCTTCGTCGTCGTCCCAGGCACCGGCCGCGGCGTCGTCGTCGACAACCGGTGAGACGAAGGTGCGGCGATTGTGCAGGCCGCTCGCCGCGGACCAGTCGAAGACCGAGACCTCTCCCGTGGGGGTGTCGTTGTAATACGCGAGCGAACCGTCCGGGGACCACGCGATGCCGTTGGAGATCGTGACGTTCTCGAGCACCGGTTCCCAGTCCAGGTCCGGTGAGACCCGGTAGAGCGTGGCCGACCCATCGGACTGGTCGTAGGCCATGGACCCGATGTAAAAGGTGCCGTCCGGGGCGATCCCGCCCTCGTTCATCCGAATCTCCGGCGATGTCCACAGGGTGATTTCCTGCTCGGGATTACCGGCGGCGTCCGTGAGGAGCACCCCCCGCTCCACGGCAATGATCTGGCCGCCATTGACGCGCGGGCGCACGCACGCCGCCACGGATCCCACGTGCTGCCTGCGCGGCTGCTCGTCACGACCGAACGTGAGAATGTCCCCGGCGAGCATGTCCACCCACGCCAGGCCACCCCACTCGGGGCTCCAGCAGGGGCCCTCGCCGTGGTAGACCCAGCTGGGCGTCAGCCGCTGCGCGCTGAGCCGGTTCATCGCTCGGACCTGCGTAGCTCTTGGACGATCGGTACCGCCGTGGTGGGAATGCGGTCGCGGTCGTAGGTGATCTCCGTGTACCCGTGCGGGGTGGGACGGCCTTGCTTGTCCAGGTTCACGAACACGATCTTGTCGATGCTCAGAATCAGCTCGCGCGTGATCATGTTCCGCACCTGCGCGCGCATGGTCAGGGACGTGCGGCCGAACTTGGTGGCGGACAGACCCATCTCGATGATGTCGCCCTGCACGGCGGAGGACACGAACTCGATCTCGGACATGTACTTGGTCACCGCGCGCTGATTGCCCAGCTGCACGATCGCGTAGATCGCGGCTTCCTCGTCGATCCAGCGCAACAGCGACCCGCCGAACAGGGTGCCGTTGGCGTTGAGATCTTCGGGTTTAACCCACTTGCGGGTGCGGAATGTGATGTCCGTGTGCGGCTGCATGAGTTCAGCTTAGTGAGCTCGCGCGGCAAGGTCGCGGGTTTCGGGCGTCGTCGTCGTTTCTCAGCCTCGGACCAACTGGCGGATGGCCACCTTGTCGAGCTTTCCGGAACCGTTGCGGGGCACTTCTGCCACGGTGACCAGGTCCTTGGGGAGTTTATAGCGCGCCAGGCGGTCACTGCAGAACTGTCGAAGCTCCGCGATGGACGGAACCTCGTGCCCGGGCTGCGGTTGCAGGACGGCCACGATGCGCTCACCCCACTGCTCGTCGGGAGCGCCCACCACCGCTGCGTCCAAGATGTCCGGGTGCTCGGCCAGGACGCGCTCGATCTCCGCGGGGTACACGTTCTCACCGCCGGTGATGATCATGTCCTTGAGCCGATCCACGATGTAGTAATAACCCTCCGGATCCCGGTAGCCGATGTCCCCGGTGTGGAACCAGCCGTCCGTGAAGGCTGCGGCGGTGGCACCCTCGTCCTCCCAGTAGCCGCTCGTGACGTTGGGGCCCCGCACCCACAGTTCGCCTCGCGTATCCGGTTCGGAAACGGGCTCTCCCGTGCCGGGATCCATGATCTGCACCTCGGTGTAGAGCATGGGCATTCCCGCCGAACCGGCCTTCTCGTAGGTGAGCTCGGTGGGCAGGTAGGTGGCGAAGGGTGCGGTTTCGGTCAGACCCCAGGCCTGCTGGACGGGAACGTTCTTGGCCTCGAAGAGTGAGATCACCACGGGAGGGACGGGGGCCCCGGCGCAGATCAGGGCGCGCAGGGAATCGAGTTTCGATCCCTTGAATTCGGGATCGTGGGTCAAGGACAAAAGCATGGCCGGCACGAAGAAGGCATTGTTCACGCCGTAGTTCTCGATGTCCGCGAGCACCTGGGACGGCACGAACCCGCGCCGAACCACCGTGGTGTTGCCGCGCACCAGCGCTCGCACCGTGAACGAGTTCAGCGCACCAATGTGGAACAAGGGCGCCACGGCGTAGTTGATGTCCCTGCGGCGGGTGTCCACGAGTGAATCCACGTTGAACGCGTTCCAGAAAATATTGCCGTGGCTCAGTCGCACCCCCTTGGGCTTACCCGTGGTGCCGGAGGTGAACATGAGGATCGCCAGGGTGTCGTCCGTGGTCTCCACCGGTTCGCCGAGTTCGGCGCCCTCCGCCCGTTGCACAAAACCACTCAGCGGGATCCAGTGCTCGGCGACTTCGAGGCCGGCGTTGAGCGGCGCCGCGGGATCGTCATCGATCAGGACGGTTTCGGTCTGGAAAGGCCACCCCGCCTTTTCCTGGCCGGCGGAGTCCTGGGCGCCCAGGGCGGCGTCGACCACCGGGACGTGACCGGGTTCTACGACCATCACGCGAGGTGCGGAACGTACCAGGAGCTCGCCGACCTCGCGCGGGACAAGGCGGAAATTGAGCGGCTCGAGAACACCGCCCAGCCACCAGGTGGCAAACATGGTGCGCAGGAACATTTCGGAGTTCAGGCCCAGGTACACCACGCGGTCGCCTTCACCCACGCCCGACGCCGCCAGGCTCGCCGCGAGTTCGCGCGCATTGGCCGCGAACTCGTCGTAGCTATAGGTGCGGCCCTCGTAAATCACGGCCGCCAGGTCGCGACTGTACCGCTGGTTGAAGAGCAGGCCGCGGACGGGATTGATGTTGACCGGGTGGGACACGGATGATCTCCTGAAATAGAGGACAATCTCCATCGTTGATGTTATCAACGAGTGATGCGCCTCACGGTAGCAACACCCATGACGTTCCGGAACCGGGCTTTGATATCGGAAACGTACTGATTCGTCCCGTTGCTGTGTGAGCATCCTCGATCCGCGGGAAGTTCCTCCGTCCGCTCGGGCAACAACCGGCTGAAAGACGCGCTGTTCTGCTCCGCCTGGATCGCCTCGAACCACGACCCACGGCCGATGACCGCCCGACGTCTTGCAGGGCACGGGCACGAGGAGTCTGGGCCGTTGCCGCATATCCTTGGTGACATGCCCTCGTCCTCACGCCGCACGGATTCTGCCGACGCAGCCGCTCCGTTCACGCACCGCAGCTTCACCGGTGCCTGGAAGTTGCTGGGCGTGGCCGCGACCGCGCTGGCCGCGGGGATCGCCGAATTCTTCGCGTGGCTGACCGGGCCCTTGGGGTCCCCCCTGACCGCGGTGGGCGGAGTCGTGGTGGACTCTGTCCCCGCGCCCGTCAAGGACACCGTGATCGCCGTGTTCGGCACCGGTGACAAGATTTTCCTGTTCGTGATGATGGCCGTGGGGCTCGTGGTACTGGGATTGCTCGTCGGCGTCGCGGAGCGGAGACGGCGCCGCACGGGTATCGCGGTCCTCGCCGCGCTGGGGCTGGTCGGACTGGTCGCGGTGATGACCCGAACGGGCACGGACGCGGTCAACGCCGTCCCCGTCGTTGTCGGCACCGGCGCCGGCCTCGCATTCCTCAGCTACGCGGGTGGCCGTGCGGCAGCGCCCGTGGCCGATGACCCGCTGGATCGCCGTAAATTCCTCCAGCTGTCCGTGGGAGCACTGACCCTGGGCGTGGTTGCGGGCGCAGTGGGGCGATGGGCGGTGTCGGCGGCCCGGAAAGTCCCCGACATGCGCGCCGCGCTGAGCATCCCTGCCCCGGTCGCTCGCGAGGCCATCCCCGCCGGGACCCAGGTGCCAGTCGCCGGCACCGAGCCGTGGTTGACCCCCGTCGAGGACTTCTACCGGATCGACACCGCACTGAGCGTCCCCCATCTCGACGTGAACCAGTGGCGGCTGCGCATCCACGGGATGGTGGACCGGGAGATCGAGCTGACCTTCGACGACCTCATCGGGCGTCCGCTGCACGAACGCACGGTGACGCTCGCGTGCGTGTCCAATCAGGTGGGCGGTGACCTCGTGGGAAACGCCGTGTGGACCGGTGTGCCGTTGCGAGAAGTGCTCGCGGAGGCCGGAGTGAGCCCGGACGCGGACATGGTGCTCTCGACGTCCGAGGACGGTTTCACGGCCGGGACACCCCTGAGCGCCCTCAAGGACGAAAACCGCACCGCCATGCTTGCCGTGACCATGAACGGAGAGCCGCTGCCCCTCGAGCACGGCTATCCGGTGCGCATGGTGGTTTCGGGTCTCTACGGGTACGTATCCGCGACCAAATGGCTCGTGGATCTCGAGGTCACCCGCTTTGACCAGGCCGAAGGCTACTGGACGCCCCGGGGTTGGTCCGCGGAGGGGCCCATCAAGATGTCCTCGCGTATCGACGTCCCCCGAGAAAACGCGAGCGTGGACCCCGACACGACCCTCGCGGGCAGCGCGTGGGCCCAGAACACGGGAATCACCGCGGTTCAGGTGCGGGTGGACGGCGGGGAATGGAGGGACGCGACCCTCGCCGCGGTGCCGTCCGAAGACACCTGGCGGCAGTGGTCCGTGCGCGTCACCGATCTTCCAGCCGGTTCCCATACCGCCGAGGTCAGAGCCGTGGACGCGGACGGTCAGGTGCAGACCTCGGAGCAGGCACGTCCCGACCCCAACGGTTCCTCGGGCTGGCACGAGCGGGTCTTCACCGTGCGCTCCTGATCACCCGCTCACCGGGTGGGGGCGTCGAGCACGTGGCTGTGATCCGGCCACGTGGATGCGCGCCGGCCCGTGATCGGTCATGATGCCTGCATGGCCGCTTCTTCGCCCACACACTCCACGAGGCCCCCCGAGGGTAGTACCCGGTTACACCGCAAGGTGCTGATCGTCCTTGCCACCGGTCAGATCACGGGCGGGCTGGGCGTGGGCGCCACCTTGGCACTAGGTGCACTCCTGGTGAGCGAGGTCTCCGGGTCCAGTGCGCTGTCCGGGCTGGCGGCCACCATGAACACCCTGGGCGCGGCAATCCTGGCCATTCCATTGGCCCGCCTCGCCTAGCGGCGGGGGCGGCGGATCTCGCTGACCACCGGAGCACTGGTGGCAATTCTTGGTGCGTCCGTGATTATTACGGCCGCGGTTCTCGGATCGCTTCCCCTGCTGTTGCTCGGCATGGGGTTACAGGGTGCGGGCATTGCGCTGAATTTGCAGTCCCGCTTCGCCGCAACGGACCTGGCCCCGCAGAAGACTCGTGCCCGGGATCTGTCTTTGATCGTGTGGTCCACCACGCTTGGTTCCGTGGTGGGGCCCAACCTCTTCGAACCCAGTGAGCTCCTGGGCCGGGCCCTTGGACTTCCCCAGTTCACCGGTGGGTTCCTGATTGCCATGGCCGCACAGGTCCTGGGTGCGGCGGTCTATTTCCTGGGGCTGCGCCCGGACCCGCTCAAACTCGCACTCGCCCGGGGTGCCGCCATCAAGAACAAGCCCGGTCCCGCCGGTGGATTCGGGAGCCTACGTTCCGTTCCGGCTGCTCGCCGGGCTGTCCTGATCGTGGCGCTCTCCCACGCCGTGATGGTGGCGGTGATGTCCATGACGCCCGTGCATCTGACCAGCCACGGTGCCGCTCTGTCGCTCGTGGGGCTCACCATCAGCCTGCACGTGGCCGGTATGTATGCGCTGTCCCCCGTTTTCGGGTGGCTCGCGGACAAAATGGGCCGCGCGCAGACCGTACTTCTGGGACAGGCGATTTTCGCCGTCGCACTGTTGCTCACGTTCTTGGGCGCAGAAAACCAGACCCTGGTGCTGACCGCCCTGATCTTGCTGGGTCTCGGTTGGTCCGCGTCCACCGTGGCGGGCTCCACCATGGTCACGGAATCCGTTCCGGTGCAGGACCGGCCGGGGCTGCAGGGCACCTCGGACCTGGTCATGAACTTGTGCGGCGCTCTGGGCGGGGCGATGGCGGGGCCGATCCTGGCATTGGTCGGTTTCTCCGGGCTGGGCCTGGTGTTCCTGGCTGCGGTACTGGTGGTGACGGTGGTGGCGGCGAAAACTCTCCGCGCCACTCGCGCCGCCATCTGATCCTGCCTTACTGCACGGTAGGCCGTCCTACTCCGCAGTAAGGCCGCACCAGATGGCTCGCCAGGGGCATCCCACCCGAAATCATCCCAGATAGAACCCGCCGTCCGAGGTGAGCACCTGACCGACGATCCACGCGCCATCGTCCGTAGCGAGCCAGCTGATGAGGTTGGCCGGATCATTGGGGCGACCGAAGCGCCCGAACGGCTGGCGAGCCAGCAACTCCTGGATGCCGTCGAGGGAACGGTCCGTGGCATCGGGAGACAGGTAACCGGTGTCCACCGGGCCGGGATTCACGGTGTTGAGCACGATACCCAGTTCGAGCAGTTCCGCGGCCACGGTGGCGGTCACACCCGCGAGCGCGGCCTTACTCGTGGCATAGGCGACTTCGCCTCGCATGGGCCCGTGCCCCTGCCCCGAGGTCATCCAAAACACGCGACCGGTCGGTTTGGTGAATTTCGGACCTTGATCGGTCCGCACTCGATCACCGGGACGCGCGGCCTCGGTGGGTGCGTCGGCCTTCAGCAGCGCGAAGGCTCGCGTTAGCAACAGGGTGGAGCGAGTGTTCGTGGTCCAAAACGCGTCCAGCGCCTCGGGCGTCATGTCCAGAATGGACCCGTCTCCGCCGCTCTTGGCGTGATTGCACACCAGAATGTCCAGGGAGCCGGTGAGCGCGTGCGCGGCGTCGATGAGCGACTGGATTTGCCCCGTGTCCTGCAGGTCCGCGCTCTTCTCGCCCAGCACGGCACCCTCGGTGAGTTCGGCCTCTACTTCGCCGACGACGCCGCTCAGGTCGTCCGCGCCCCACGGCTGGTCCTCGTCGTGCGGGCCGTAGTGGTGGATGAACACGCTGGCGCCCAACCGAGCGAAGGCGCGGGCCACGGCGAACCCGATCCCGCGGCGTCGTGACACCCCGGTGACAAGCGCGGTTTGCCCGGACAGCGGAAGTGCCGCTCGCGAAACGCTCATGGCCCCATCCTTCCAGGATCATTTCCCGGGATACCAGCGCCGCCCTTGCAGGTTCAGGTAATGAGAGTGGCGTACACCACGTAGTTGTCCCCGAAGTTACCGGTGGCGGGATCGTAGCCGTCGCAGGTGATCAGCCGCAGCTCGGCCCCCGGGGTGTTGCCGTAGACCTTCAGGGTGGGGAATTCGTCCTTCGCGTAGGCCTCCCCGCGATCGACCGTGAATGTAGCGGTGGTCCCGTCCTGCCGGGCAACTTCAATGGTGTCCCCGGCACGCAGTTGGCGCAGGTCTGCAAAGACTCCGGGGCCACCGCCCGCGGCGTTGACGTGGCCGAGCAACACGGCCGGGCCCCGCTCGCCGGGTGTGGGAGAGCCGTCGTACCAGCCGGCCGGGGACCCGGGAGGCTCCGGTGGGACCTCCAGGGAGCCGTCCTCGCGCAAGCCCAGGTGCAGTAGTTCGGACGTGGTGTCGGTGGCCGGGATCGACAGGGAGTGCGGGTCCGATGCGGCCAGTACCTTTTGTGCGGGCCCGGAAGCGACTGCCGATGCGCCCGTGGGGCTGGGGACCGGCGTGGCTGCCGTGGGGCTGCCCGACGCCACGGGGACATCACCGGCAGCCCCGGCCTCCGGAGCGGCGTCGGCGGTGCAGCCGGTGAAGGTGAAGAGGGCAGCGATCGCCGCGCAAGCCATCAGGCCTGCGCGGCGATCTTTGCTCGAACCCGTCATGGGAGTCAAACTCCTTAGTGCCGGATCGGCATTCGAATCGGTCAGCTCCGGGCGCGGCGGTGAGCCACGAACATTCCGGAGGCGGCCAGCGCCATGGCACCGACACCGGCCGCGGCGATTCCAACTGTCGCACCGGTGTTCGTGTCCGTCTCCACGCCGGTGTCGGCTCCGCCGTCCGGCATGGCCTCCATCTGCGATGCCCCCAAGGTGCCGCACGCGGCCGGCAGGGTCGCGGCCAGAGGCAACTTAGGATCCAGACTGGACATCTTCTCAGCCGCAGCAGCCGGCATCTTCGCCGGGTCCACACCGTGGACGACCACAACCGCGGTGCCGTCCTTCAAGGACTGAGCGGTCTCCGCATTGAGATCGAAGGTCCGCTCATAGGTGTAGGAGCTACCGCCGGAGAAGCGGTCCACGGCCAGGGCGGAATCGGCACTCGTGTCACCCTCGGTCGTCAGGGACGTACCGATGTGACCGTAGAACGGATGGCCCTCGGGTGTGCTGACCACGCCGTCGCCGTCGGTGTCGGCGGTGGCCGGCGGGCAGACACCCTGAGCGCTGATGTGGATGTGCTGGGCGTGCGGGAACGGCCCGTCCATGAAGGTCTCCGCGGCACCGGTGACGTTGACCGTGACGGTGGCCTGGTTGCCGTGAACGTCGACCATGGCCTCACCTGTGGTGCCGGAGTTGTTCATGGTGTTCAAAGTCGTCTGGGTCGACCACATGTCGCCCTCGTGGGCCATGGCCGGGGCGACCTGCAGCGCCAGGGCGCTCAGGGCCAACGTGGGAACGGCGAGCAAACGCAACTTCTTGTTCATGATCGGTTCCTTACTGTGCGTGCGGGGGGTGCTTTGTGCTGGTGTTACACGGAGAGTTCGGTGCCGAGCGCTGCCCGGACGGGTGAGCTGAGAAGAACCTTAAGATTTCTTTTCACTGCGCGACTGCGCCCGATAAAAGCCATCCGTGCGGGGTTCGGCTACGAATCACCCGTGTGAACCCCTCCCGCCAGCCCTTCTCGCACCGCCACGGTCCGGCCCTGCCCCAACGTGTTCGTCCGGGAAACCGCCCAGTCACGGTGCCCTTCGGGGACATGTGTCAGTGGCGCCCCCATATCTGCGGCGTATGGCAGTATTCACATTGGAACAGCATCGACCGCCCCCGTGAGAAATACTCGTGTCGAAGGGATGACCAGTGGGAAAGCATGTTTGAGCCCGGCTCCGGCCGGGGAACCCCCCGTGATCCTCTTCCCGGCTCCGCGGACCGGCCCGCCCCCCAACAGCGCGCATCCTCACGGGCACACGTAGAATCCGGTGAGGACAGGGCGGGCGATCTCACGGAACTGCTGCTCCGCAGCGCTCGCGGAGACGAAGCCGCCTTCGCGGCGCTCTACGACGCCACCGCGTCCAGGGTTTACGGACTGACAAGACGGCTGACTCGTTCACCGGAGCTAGCCGCAGAGGTCGTCCAAGAGGTCTATCTGATGGCCTGGCAGCAAGCCGCCCGCTTCGATCCGAGCCGCGGCTCTGTGGTCGCCTGGCTGTCCACTCTGGCCCACCGCCGCGCCGTGGATCGGATCCGGCAAGTGGTGCAGGAACGGGGCAGAGAACAAGTTTATGAGAATCGGAGGGTGGGGGCACCGATGGATGCGACCTGGCAGGAGGTCGAACAGGCCATGGACACGCGTGACGTTCGGACGGGTTTGGGAGACCTGACGCCGCTGCAGCGCGAGGCCATCACCTTGGCGTATTACGACGGATACACGTACCAGGAGGTGGCCCAGCGGCTGGAGATCCCCTTGGGCACGGCCAAGGCCAGGATCAGAGATGGTTTGAAGAGGCTCGGTGCCACACTGGGGGCGCAGCAATGAACCACGACATCCCAGAGCCCGGTCTCGTTCCCGGCGATCTCCACAACTTGTCCTCCCTGTACGCCGTGGACGCCTTGGAGCCCGCCGAACGGGCGGCCTTCGAGTCCCATTTGGCCGGCTGCCCACCGTGCCGGGCGGAGGTCGCCAGCTATGCCGAAACCACGGCCCAGCTGGCAGCCGCGGTGGCGTTGGAGCCTCCGCCCGCCCTGCGCACCAGCGTCCTGAATGCCATTCACGGCACCTTCCCCTTGCCGGCACGCCCCGACACCGCTACGGCCACGGCCCAGCCTGCTGCCGGGGATGCCGAGCGTGAACCCGCCAAGGGCTCGTTGGGAGACCGTGCCCGCTCCGACAGGGGCTCGCACGTGTCGTTGGACGCGCTACGACGTCGTTATCGTCGCGTGCTCGTCGCCGCCGTGTCCACCGCTCTCGTACCGGGGGTGCTCGCGGGCGGGTGGGGTCTCGGGGTGCAGGCGGAGCAGCGACACCAGGAACAAATCGTGGCTCAGGAGCAGGACCGGGAGAACCGGCTGCTGGCAGCCTCGGACGTCACCACCCGAAGCATGGATGTGGGTGGCCAGGCAGGCACCCTGTTTGTGTCCCGGGAGCAAAACACTGCCATGTTCGTCTCCGACGACCTGCCCGACCCCGGGGAGAACAGCGAGTACCAAATGTGGTTGATGGACGGCGATACGCCGGTTCCCGACGCACACTTCTCCGGCGGTCAACTTCGCACCTGGCTGACCGGCGACGTGGCCGATGCGGACGCCGTGGCCATGACCATTGAACCCGCCGGCGGTTCCACCACTCCCACCCTGCCACTGGTGGCCAGCACCGAAATCTGACGCCGCGACCCATCCGGCGCGCCATGGACTCCGAACATGTGGTGAAACAACAGCAACCACCACCGCACCGCTCGGCGCCCCCGCCCTCCTGAAGGCAACGTCGAGTACGGCGCGGGAATCAGGGAGAGACACAATGGCATTCGATATCGATCGGTACACCCAAGCCGCCACACCGGTCACCTGGGAGGATCTGGACTACGAGGTCTTCCGCGGTCACCCCCTGCCGCCCGACACCCTGCGCACCTTGCGTTACATGTGCGAGATCGAGTTCCACACCGTGTGCTACCTGCGCGACATGCTCGTGAGCCCCTCACGCAAGGATCCGGAGGTCGGCACGTTCATGACCACCTGGAACTGGGAAGAGATCTGGCACGGGGAAGCCCTGGCCCACGTACTGAGCCTGCACGGGATCACTGTGACCTATGACCAGCTCAAGGCCAAGCGGATGAAACTCGGGTGGCGGGATCGGCTCAGCCCCGTCAAGCAGTCACTGTTGTCCAACATTGTGGGCATTGATTTCGTGGCGGTGCACATGTTGTGGGGCTCCATCAACGAACGTTCCACCGCCGCAGCTTACAAGCGCCTGGCTGCGCTCGAGGACAGCCCCGTACTCGGCGACCTGTTGCGTCGGATCGCGTCCCAGGAGGCCAAGCACATCGCCTTCTACACCACCCAGGCCCGCGCCCGGTTGCAGGACAACCCACGCGCCCAGAAACTGGCCCGCCTCGCTCTGCGCACCGCATGGCAACCGGTCGGCTCCGGGGTCTCCCCCGAGGCCGAGGTCGACCACGTGCTACGGCACCTGTTCTCCGGCCCCGAGGGCCGCAAGGAGATCCTCGCCATAGACCGTCATATCGCCAAGTTGCCCGGCATGGCGGGGCTGAACCTGGTGGCCGAGGCCCTGGATTCCCGGGGAGTGCCCGCATGAGCGTTCCCGCCTTCGACGTACGCGCGTACATGCGCGACCCCTACGTCTTGTATCCCGCAGACCTGGACATGGGAACAATGAGCTCGTTGTCGGAACCGACGCTGGAGACGCTCAGCTACCTGTGGACGGTGGAGAGCAACGCGTTGGACCGGATGCGGGACCTGCTGGGCACACCCACACACGCCGAATCCAGGGTGACCGCCTTCCTTTCCACCTGGGCGCACGAACAACACTGGCTGGGGGCAACCCTGCAGGCACTCCTGAGCACCAACGTCCGACCTCTTCAGGAACCCGACGACACACAGCTGGGACGGATCCGGCGGGCCTGGGACGACCGGTACCGGCCCACCGTGGCCGCTATCGGCACCAATCTCCTGAACGCGGACATCACCGGGGCGCACATGGTCACCGAGTGGTTGGACACCGCCGTGGTGGCAACGGTCTACCGGCGGCTGGGCCGCATGGAGCCCGCTCTGGAAGATCTCATGTGCACGGTCGGCCGTTTGAAGGACCGGCACATGGCTTTCTACGCTCCGGAGGCCCACAACCGCCTGGCCGACGCCGCCGCGGCGCGCCGCATCGCCCGCGTTGCGGTGCGCCGATGGCGTTTCCCCGGCACCCGCTACGCCGGCCCGGCACCGGCCCGTGCCGCAGTTGCCGGTTTCTTTGCCGACCCCGGTCCCCGCGGTGCCGTGGCGGAGCTCGACCGCACCGTGGCCATGTTTCCCGGCCTGACCGGCGCCCGCCCGGTGCGAACGGCACTCGGGCATCTGGCCCCCGACGCCAACTGATGCCGCCTTACTGCACGGTAGGCCGCCCTACCCTGCAGTAAGGCCTCACCAGATGGCTCACCCGGACGACCAGTGCGGTTGGGCCGCGCAAAGGTGGTTCTCCGTGGGATGCCGCCCCTCTTGCAACAGACTCTTATTGAGACAAGAGAGTCAAGAAGTCTCACTGAGGAGTCCCATGTCAGCTGTGCGCTGGCCCCCGACCGGCCACGAAACCCACCGCTGGGACCACCGTGCCCCCATGGCATCTCATCGCGCACGGATTCGGAACACCGGGAATTTTGCGGCAGCAGTTGTCCCCCGGATCTCCCTCGCAACATCCTTGCGGGGCGCACATCGGCGAAAACGCGGAGTTGGTGGCCCGCAACGTATTTGCAATGCGGGCTGCCCTTGACGCCGCTTCTCATGTGGATTCGGCGGCCATTCTCACCATGCACCGAGTGTTGACGGAAGGTGTCCAAGACGACGCGAGTGAATACCGCAAGGAATGGGTGTGGATCGGCGGGGAATCCCCGGTCACAGCTGCCTATGTGGCACCTGAGCATCACCGTGTTCCCGCAGCCATTGCCGACCTGATCCACTTCCTGCACCGCCGCGACTTGGCTCCCACCGTCCAGGCGGCCATCGCCCACGCCCAGTTCGAGACCATCCACCCCTTCACCGATGGCAACGGGCGGACCGGGCGTGCCGTCGTGTCATCACTGCTCCGCGCGCGCGGGACGGTTCAAAACGTCAACATTCCCATTTCATCGGGATTGCTGCACGACATCGACGATTACATCGATGCATTGCATGACTACCGCGCTGGAAACCCCGCGTCCATCGTGGAGTGTTTCTCCAATGTCGTTCTGGGGTCGCTTGCTAACGCAGATCAGTTGATCAACGATGTCCGCTCCTTCCACGGGCAGGTCCTGGACTCCCTCACCGAAACCGGGTTGTTACAAGAAGAGCGGTCCATCAAGGTACGAGGCCAAAAAGTTTGGGTGGTCCCAGCTGTCGTCAAGGCTCTGGACGACTTCGCGGAGCGCGCCGGCCGCAGAAACTTCGGCTCCCGACCCCCGGAACCATGTGATGCCGCCTTACTGCACAGTAGGAGTTGCTACTACACAGTAAGGCGGCATCCCATGGCGCGCGGACCTCGCCGCGGCAGGCACACCACGAGCGAGCGAGACGACTACCCCAGCAACCCGCTCACCCGACGCATCAGGTCGGCCAGGCGGGCGGCGTCGTCGTCGTGGAGGGCGGAGAAGAACAGTTCTTGGACGTCGCGCGCGTGGGCGGGGCGCAGTTCCCGGAAGGCGCGCACACCGTGGGCGGTGAGCACCGCCTCCCAGCCGCGGCCGTCGCACTCCACACGACGGCGCTCCACCCAACCGCGCTTGCCCAGCACGCCGATCTGGTAGCTCAACCGGGACGGTGAGAACACCAGCCGCTGAGCCAGCTCCCCCATGCGCATCCGGTGGTCCGGGTCGTTGTACAACAGCAGCAGCAGTTGGTAGTCCATGAGTGAGCAACCGTTGGCCTTGAGCCGCTCCTCGATCCGCGCCGTGAGCCGGGCAGTGGTTTCGAAGTAGAGCTGCCACGCATCCCATTCCTGCTGCGACGCATCGCCTGCACCCATCGCCGGCCCTGACGGCTCGGACGCGCAGGTCACCGTCTCGCTCATGATCCCACCGAGGCCAACAGGCTCGCGAAATCGGGGACGTTGCTGAACTCGTCCTTGACCTCGCGGCGCAGCCCGGGGCCGGCGGCGTCGTCGTCGAGCGAACGGGGCGCGCCACCCGGCGAACCCGCCAGAACGACGGCCGCGAGCGAGGCACCCACGCGGTCGATGCGCCGCTGCAGGTCCTCGTGCCCCCAGTCCTCGGAGGCCGCGTAAATGCCCAGCGGCAACACGAGCGCCTTGAGGTAGCTCAGCAGCGGGCGCAGGGCGGTGTCGAGCACCAGCGAGTGACGCGGCGACCCGCCCGTGGCAGCGACCACGGTGGGTAGGTTCTCGAGGGCGGATTCGTCGATCACGTCGAAGAACTGTTTGAACAACCCGGAGTAGGACGCCTTGTACGTGGGCGAGGCCGCAACCAAGCCGTCCGCGTTGAGCACTGTGTCGATCGCGTCCTGCACGGCCGGGGAGGCCACGTGCGTGATCATCATGTCGGTCAGCCCGTGCGCCAGATCGCGCAGCGGAATGACCTTGATCTCGACGTGCTGTCCGGCGTGTTCAACGGTCCCGCTCGCGGCCTTCGCGATCGCCTCACCCAGGCGGGTGGTCGTGGAGTCTTCCGATAGCCCAGCGGTCACCACCGCGAGGGTCAAACGATCAGTCATGGTGTCCTTCTTTCTACTTACTGTGTGGAATTACTTGGAGTGCTCGCGCTGAGTGGCTTCCGCCTGCTTCGCGCGCTCCTGGGCCGCCGGGGAATCCGGGCCGCCGCCGGGGATCGGGTCCTTGCCGGCCTGATGGCGGGCCACCAGGGACTCGTGGGTCGGTGCCTCGGGCACGTGCGCCGGGCGCAGCGCGTCGAATTCCTTGCGCAGCACCGGGAAGACTTCTTCGCCCAGCAGGTCCAGTTGCTCGAGCACGGTCTTCAGGGGCAGGCCGGCGTGGTCCATGAGGAACAGCTGACGCTGGTAGTCGCCGGCGTAGTCACGGAAGGACAGGGTCCGCTCAATGACCTCCTGCGGTGAGCCCACGGTCAGCGGGGTCTGGGACGTGAAGTCCTCCAAGGACGGGCCGTGGCCGTAGACCGGTGCGTTGTCGAAGTAGGGGCGGAACTCACGCTTGGCGTCCTGTGAGTTCTTGCGCATGAACACCTGCCCACCCAGACCCACGATCGCCTGGTCGTAGGAACCGTGACCGTAGTACTCGTAGCGCTGGCGGTAGAAGTCCACCATGCGCTCGGTGTGCTCCTTGTTCCAGAAGATGTTGTTGTGGAAGAAACCATCGCCGTAGAACGCGGCCTGCTCCGGAATTTCTGGGGAGCGGATGGAGCCGTGCCACACGAACGGGGGCACGTCATCCAGTGGGCGCGGGGTCGCGGTGAAGCCCTGCAACGGAGTGCGGAAACGGCCGGAGAAGTCCACGTTCTCCTCGTGCCACAGTCGGTAAAGCAGTTGATAGTTCTCCACGGCCAGCGGGATGCCCTGCCGGATGTCCTTGCCGAACCAGGGGTACACGGGGCCGGTGTTGCCGCGGCCCATGGTCAGGTCCACGCGGCCGTCGGCCAGGTGCTGCACGTACGAGTAGTCCTCGGCAATCCGCACCGGGTCCGTGGTGGTGATCAACGTGGTGGCGGTGGACAGCTGGATGTTCTTGGTCTGCGCGGCCACGTGCGCCATGAGAATGGGCGGGTTGGCCGGCGCGACGAACGGCGGGTTGTGGTGCTGGCCGGTCGCGAACACGTCCATGCCCAGTTCTTCCGCTTTCTTGGCGATCGCCACGGTCGCCTTGATGCGCTCGTGCTCGCTGGGGGCCTTGCCAGTGGTGGGGTCCACGGTGACGTCACCGATGGTGAAGATGCCGAGTTGCATGACTGCCTCCTGTGTCGTGGATGACGACGCCGCTGCGGTCGTCCCGCGGCCCCGCTCCGTTGATATTTCAAATTTGAACTACTTACATAATGCCTCCGGCCCGAGATTTATTCCATGGAAAGTTTCGGAGGTGGTTCCGAACGTGGTGGAATCGGACTGACCGGTGGTAATTGTTGAACAATCTCCGTCGGTGGGGCATTCTTGAACTCACCAATGAGACGGAGGTCACGCATGACGGTCATCGATATGAACAGCGACGTGGGCGAATCGTTCGGCAACTGGAGCATGGGGGACGACGCCGCCATCTTCCGTTCCGTGTCCTCCGCCAACGTGGCGTGCGGGTTCCACGCGGGAGACCCGGGCGTGATGGCGCAGACGTGCCGGGACGCCGTGGCCGCAGGTGTCACTGTGGGAGCGCACGTGGCCTACCGGGACCTGGCCGGATTCGGTCGTCGCTTCATGGACTGCTCCCCGCAGGAACTTGCGGATGACGTGCTGTATCAAATGGGTGCCCTCCAGGCAATGGCCCGTTCGGCCGGCACCGAGATCAAGTATGTGAAACCGCACGGCGCGCTCTACAACACGATTGTTCACCACGAGGTCCATGCACAGGCCGTGGTGGACGCGGTCAAGGCCTTCGGCGGCGATCTTCCGCTGTTGCTCCTACCCGGGTCCGTAGCACTTCGGAAGGCGGAGCGGGCAGGACTGCGCGGGGTGGCCGAGGCGTTCGCGGATCGCGGGTACACACCCGAGGGCACGCTGGTCTCCCGCCGCGAAGAAGGCGCCGTCCTGCACGACCCGGCGGAGGTCACCGAACGCATGATCCGCCTGGCCGAGGACGGCACCTTGAGCGCCGTGGACGGTTCCACCGTTCGGATCCGGGCCGAGAGCATTTGCGTGCACGGTGACACCCCCGGCTCCGCCGCAATGGCCGCGGAGGTTCGCGCGGGCCTGGAGCGCGCCGGCGTGCAGATCCGGTCGTTCGTATGAGCCAGGATCCGCCCACCGGTGCTGCGCCGTCGACGGTCTCCCTCCGCTGGGCGGGGACGCGGGCCTTCTTGATCGAGTGCGCGTCCCTCGAACACGTCATGCGCTGGCACGCCCATCTCAGTGCACATCCGTATTCCAGTCAGCTGGACGTCCTTGCCGCAGCGGAGACGGTGCTGTTGACCTTCTCGTCACCCGCGGCCGCACACAAGGCCGCGAGCGACGTCGTCACCGCTCGCCTGGGCGATACCGACGCGGCGACCGGTAAGACCGTGGAGATCGACGTGGTGTACGACGGCGAGGACCTGGTCGATGTGGGCGAGCTGACCGGGCTCGGCGATCGCGGCGTGATCGAGGCGCACACGGGTGCGGAATGGACGGCCGCGTTCGGCGGTTTCGCGCCGGGGTTCGCGTATCTCGTGGCCCCCGGGGATCCGCTCGAGGTGCCGCGCAGGGATTCCCCGCGCACCGCGGTGCCCGCCGGATCCGTGGCGCTGGCGGGGCGGTTTTCCGCCGTGTACCCGCAGCGTTCACCGGGCGGTTGGCAGTTGATCGGCCGCACCAATGCCACACTCTGGGACCTGGGCCGGGACGAACCCGCGCTCATCCGCCCCGGGGACACCGTGCGCTACCGCGCGGTGCGCGAGCAGGTGGCGGTGGCCCCGGCGGCACCCGCCGAGGGCTCCGTGGAACCCGCGCAGGCTCTCGTGGTCAAGGACCCCGGGATGCAGTCCATGTTGGAGGACCTGGGCCGCCCAGGCCTCGGAGACCTGGGTGTGCCTGCGTCCGGCGCGGCGGATCACGTGTCCGCAGCGCAGGCCAACCGCATGGTGGGCAACGAGTCCGGTGCCACGGTCATTGAGTCACTGCTGGGTGGCCTGTCGGTAACCGCGCGCGGCCACCACGTGCTGGCGCTGTCCGGCGCCCCCGTGGACGCCACGGTCAGCGGTCAGCAGGGCGAGAACCCGCTCCCCCGGGACATTCCCTTTGCCCTCTACGACGGCGAGACCCTCACCCTGGGCACCCCGCACACCGGCCTGCGAACCTACCTCGCGGTGCGCGGTGGTTTTGGCGGGCCCACGGTGCTGGGCAGCCGCTCCACGGACGTGCTCGCGCGGATCGGCCCGGAAGCGCTGACCGCAGGAAGCGTGATCGAGGTGCGCTCCGCGGCATCGCGCCCGGTGGGACGCCCCGAGGCCCCGGCGGTCACCCTGCCCGAACCGGGCCGACCCACCGTGCTGCGCGTGACCACCGGACCCCGCGGCGACTGGTTCACCCCGGCCGCGCTCGAGACCCTCACCCGTCAGCAGTGGCGGGTCAGCAGCCAGTCCAACCGCGTGGGCGTGCGCTTCGAGACGCCCGAGGACGGGCAGACCCTGGAACGCGCCATCACCGGTGAGCTGGCCAGCGAAGGCGTGGTCACGGGATCGCTGCAGGTACCCCACTCGGGGGTTCCGGTGCTGTTCCTGGCGGACCACCCCGTGACCGGCGGCTACCCGGTGATCGCCGTGGTAGTCCCGGAGGACCTGGCCCTGGCCGCACAACTACCACCCGGTGCCACCGTGGTCTTCCGCGCTGTGGAACCGCACGGCACCCCGCAATCAGGAGAGAACTCATGAAGAAGGTTTTGATCGCCAACCGCGGGGAGATCGCCGTGCGCGTGGCCCGAGCCTGCGCGGACGCTGGGCTCACGTCCGTGGCCGTGTACTCGGACCCGGACGCCGACTCGTTCCACGTGCGCACGGCCGATGAGGCGTATGCCCTGGAGGGGTCCGCCTCCGCGGACACCTACCTGAACATCGAGAAACTGATCGGGATCGCCTCCCGCGCCGGCGCCGACGCCGTGCATCCCGGCTACGGCTTCCTGTCCGAGAACGCGGAGTTCGCGCAGGCCGTGATGGACGCCGGGCTCACGTGGATCGGTCCCGACCCGGACGTCATCCGCGTCCTGGGCAACAAGGTCACCGCCCGCGAGATCGCGGTACGCGCCGGAGCTCCCCTGGTCCCGGGCACGGACGGTCCCGTGGCCGACGCCGCCGAGGCCCGCGCCTTCGCGGAGGAGCACGGTTTGCCCATTGCCATCAAGGCGGCGTTCGGTGGCGGCGGCCGCGGCATGCGCATTGCCCGCACCCTGGACGAGGTCGAGTCAGCGTTCGACGCAGCGGTGCGCGAAGCGACGTCCGCGTTCGGACGGGGTGAATGCTTTGTGGAGCGCTTCCTCGACAAGCCGCGCCATGTGGAGGCCCAGGTCGTTGCGGACACCCACGGCAACGTGACCGTGGTGGGCACCCGCGACTGCTCGCTGCAGCGGCGCAACCAGAAGCTCGTGGAAGAGGCTCCGGCGCCGTTCTTGAGCGATGAGCAGCGGAGGACCATTCACGAATCGGCCCGGGACATCTGTCGCGAGGCCGGCTACACGAGCGCGGGCACGGTCGAGTACCTGGTGGCTCCGGACGGGCTGATCTCGTTCCTGGAGGTCAACACGCGCTTGCAAGTGGAACACCCCGTGACCGAGGAGACTACCGGGGTGGACCTCGTGCGCGAGCAGTTCCGCGTGGCCGACGGGCAGGCCCTGAGCATCACCGAGGACCCCGCACCGCGCGGGCACGCCTTTGAATTCCGGCTCAACGCGGAGGATCCGGCACTGGGATTCTTGCCGACGCCCGGGACGGTGGAGGTCTTCCAGACTCCCACCGGCGCGGGAATCCGGGTGGACACCGGTGTCCGTTCCGGCTCCGTGGTGCCGCCCCAGTACGACTCGATGCTGGCCAAACTCATTGTGTGGGGTCAGGACCGGCAGCAGGCACTGCGGCGCTCCCGGGCTGCCCTGGCGGAGCTGAGCATCAAGGGATTGCCCACGGTGGCACCGTTCCACCGCGCGGTGGTGGAGCACCCCGATTTCACCTCTCCCGATGAGCTGGGCGTGTACACCACGTGGATCGAGGATGCGTTCACGCAGCAGCTGGAGGCGTCCCCGTACGTGACCTCCGGCGCCGCCGAGCGCACCACCCTGACCGTGGATCTCGACGGTAAGGCCGTGCAGCTCGGACTCCCCACCGCCTTGGTGGAGGCGCTGCTGCACGGCGGCGGGGCCGGCGCGGGCGGTGAGGCTGCGGCGTCGACCGCACATGGAGCCTCGGACACCACGCTGGCCGCGCCCATGGACGGGACGGTCGTGAAGTGGGCGGCGGAGGACGGCGCGAACATTAGCGAGGGCGACACCGTGCTCGTGCTCGAGGCCATGAAGATGGAGACTCCCGTGCGCGCGCATCGCTCCGGAACATTGACTCGTGGCGAGCCGAACGAGGGCGATGCCGTCCGCAAGGGGCAGGCGCTGGGCGAGATCGCCTAGCGCGGTGAGAGGATGGGCCGGTGACCAGTAACTTCGCACTCGAACCCCCCTCGGCACCGGTTGCCCCTGTCCACGGCCCGCCGACGCCGCTCGCTGCGCATCGCGCGCAGGCGCGCGCACTCGCGGCAGGCCGGCTGCGCGAGCGCATTTCCGGGGGGCATTTGGCCCCCGGGACCAAGCTGTCGGAACACGTCATTGCCCAGGAACTGGGCGTTTCGCGGAACACGCTGCGCGAGGCGTTCACAATGCTGGCGGAGGAGTCGCTGGTTGATCGCGTGCCCAATCGCGGGGTCTTCGTCGCACGCCCGACTGCCGGCGATGTGCGGGAGATCTACAACGCGCGGCGGATCATCGAGCCGGGGGCGGTGTTGTGGGGCTCCTGTTCGGAGCAGGTGCTCACGGGGTTGTGGTCTGTGATCGAGGCGGCTCGGGCTGCTCGTGCGGCCGGGGACATTACGGGCATGGCTGACGCCAATCAGCGTTTCCACCGCGGGCTCATGGATCTGACCGGTTCGGACACCCTGGTCACAACCATGGACCGGTTGCTGGCGCGCATGCGGCTCATGTTCCACTCGATGTCCACGGACCCCGGTTTCCACGGGGACTACGTGGACCGCAACGCCGAGCTGCTGCGGCTGCTGGAGGCCGGTGAACGCGAACGGGCTGCCGAATCACTGCGGGAGTATCTGAGTTTCGCGGAAGCACAGTTGTTGGACCACGTGGAATAGCGGTTCAGGGCACCTGGTAGTCGGAGTCCTTGGCGTCCGTGATGAGCATGTGTCCCGGTGCGTGAGAAATCGCGTACTGCGGCCGGGATTCCATCACGGCGGCCTGCGGTGTCACGCCGCACGCCCAGAACACCGGGATGTGACCCGGCTCGATCCGGACGGGGTCGCCGAAATCCGGCTGGTTAACGTCTTTAATGCCCAGCTCCTCGGGGTTGCCCACGTGCACGGGAGCGCCGTGGACGGCGGGATAGCGGGAGGTGACGCGAACGGCGTCGGCCACCTGCGACGCGGGAACCGGACGCATCGAGACCACGAGCGGGCCGGAGAGAGACCCCGCCGGTTCGCAGCGCCGGTTGGTGCGGTACATGGGAACGTTCACGCCCTGGTCGTTATGGGCCATGCGGATGCCGTTGTTCAGCAGGGCGTCCTCGAACGTGAAGGAACAGCCGACCATGAAGGTGACCAGGTCGTCACGCCAGTACTCGGTGATGTCCGTGGGGCGGGCGATGTCGCGGCCGTTCTCGTAGACCACGTACTGCGGGAGGTCCGTGCGGATGTCACCGTCCTTGAGCAGCTCGCCGGTGGTCTCCCCCGCGTCCAACACCCCGAGGACGGGGCACGGTTTGGCGTTGCGTTGGGCGAACAAGAGCACGTCGAAAGCAAGTTCACGCGGAACGATGATGAGGTTGGCCTGCGCGTATCCGGCGGAGATTCCGGACGTGGGACGCAGCAGGCCACGGCGGAAACGTTCCCGGGCCTCCCGGGGTGTAAGACGTGCCAGGTCTGCGTGGTCCGTGATGGTCATGTCCCTCAACTCCACAACTTGGTGAGCCCGGCCAGGGAGTTCCAGCCGAGGAACAGGGTGAGCAGCCACGCGAGCACACCAATGACCAGGAGCCACGTGGGATACACGTACCCGTGCAACAGATCCCGGCGGCGCCAGGCGACCCACAGCAGGATGGCGAAACCGAACGGGAGGATCAGGCCGTTGAACGCCCCCGCGAAGATCAACAGGGTCTGCGGAGCCTGACCGAGTAAGAGGTAGGCAACGGTGCACACGAAAATGAAGGCGACGGTCAACAAGTTTCGGGTGCGTGGACTGCCGGAGGACGTGGTCACGAAGGAGATGGACGTGAAGGCCGCGCCGATCACGGACGTCAGGGCCGCGGCCCACAGCACCACGCCGAAGATCCGCACGCCGATCTCGCCGGCGGCGGCCCCGAACGCTTCGGCGGCCATGTTGTCACTGGTCAGCGCCACACCGCCGGCCACCACGCCGAAAATGGCGAGGAACAACAGCACGCGCATGATGCACGTGACCAGGATGCCCAGCACGGAGGTGCGGCTGATTTGCTTGACGTTCTCCACACCGCTCACGCCCGAGTCGATCATGCGGTGGGCACCCGAATACGTGATGTAGCCGCCCACGGTGCCGCCGATCAAAGTGGTGATCACCAGAAAATCGATTTCCTCGGGGAGCACGGTGTTCTTCAGCGCCAGGCCCACCGGAGGGGCGGCCACGATCGCCACGTAGAGAATCAGCAAGATCATGATGGCGCCCAGCAACACCACAATCCGATCAAGTGCCATGCCGGCTCGTTTGGACAGGAAGATGAGAATCGCAATGGCCGCGGAGATGGCGCCGCCAATCTTGGGGTCCAGCCCGAGCATCGCGTTGAGGCCGAGCCCGGTTCCGGCAATGTTGCCAATGTTGAACACGGCTCCGCCGACGAACACGAGGGCCGCCAGCACAATACCTGCGCCGGGCAGCACCTGACTGCCCAGTTCCTGCGCGCGCCGGCCCGAGACGCCGATCACTCGCCACACGTTCAGCTGCACGGCAATGTCCACCAGAATGGACACCAAAATCGCAAACGCGAAGGCCGCCCCGAGTTGAACCGTGAACACGGTGGTCTGGGTGATGAATCCGGGGCCGATCGCGCTGGTGGCCATGAGGAACATGGCACCGAGCAGCGCGGTACGGTGCCCCCCGGAATTCGCTTTGACCGGTTCGGTTCCGGGCTGGGAGGGCTGGGCAGGTTGCGCCGGCCGGGGTGCTTCTGTCGGCATGTCTTCATCCGATGTGTCGGGTGACTGGGGTCACAGATTGACGTAATGCCGGAAGACTACAGGTTGTTCAACAATCTCCACAAGGGATTGTTCAACAATATGGGGATGAAACGGGCTGTCTCGCAGCTCACGCCTACTGGATCTCGGAGTCGGGGTGGGGGACCCGGAACCGCTGCTGTTCGTCCACGGATCCCACCCCCTTCACGGCGCCCAGCGTGGAGCACTCCTGATCGGGGGCGCGCCCGGTGATGATGCCCACCGAGTACAGCACCTGGTCCACTCGCATCCCGTGGGCTCGCAGCTGCTCGACCACGTCTCCCATGGCGGCCAGGTAAGAGTCGTCCACGGTCACGGTGATGTTCTTCATGGCATGTCCCCGTTTTTTTTGCGGCGCGATGACCAGACCGGCGCCGACGTCGACGGAGGGCGCGAGCAAGCGACGGGCGTTCTGGACGATCTCCGACCACAGCTCCCGCCCGCGGTACCCGGTCTTCTCCGCGAGCAACGCCGCGACCCCCGCCGCGTGCGGCGTGGCCATGCTGGTGCCGCTGATGGTGTTGTAGCGCTGGGGCATGGGCCAGGAGGAGTAGACCTGGAAGCCGGGACCGGCCACATCCACCTGCCCGCCGTTGACGTCCAGGGTCCGGGCGGAGAAGAACGCGACGTCCAGCTGCTGGGTCAGGGCCCCGACCGCCATGATGTAAGAACTGTTGGCCGGTGATCCGACGAACCCGAAGTTCCCGTTCACCCGGTCGGCGTTGTTGCCGGCGGCGGCGACGATCAGGCTGCCCTGGTCCAGGGCGCGGCGACCCGCAGCCGTGTACGGCGGATGGATCTCGGCGACGTCCGCACCCAGCGACATGGAGATCACCGCGCATCCCTGGTCGATGGCCCAGCTCATCCCGGCCAGCACCTGGGCGTCGCTTCCCGAGCCCTCGTTGCTGAGCACCTTGCCCGCGTAGATCTCGGCCTCGTAGGCGATCCCGTAGCGCCGCCCCATGCCGGGGGTGCGCGGCCCGCACGAGGTGCCGATGCAGTGGGTGCCGTGCCCGTGCCCGTCCTGCGGGTCCTCGCCCTCGATGAAGGACTGAACCGTGACGGAGCGCCCGGCGAAGTCCGGGTGCTCCAGGTCGAAGCCGGTGTCCAGCACCGCAACTTTCACGCCCTTGCCTGAGTACGGGGAGGAGATCGCCCGCACGGCCTGCAGGCCCCACGTGTACTCGTCCGTGTCCCGAAAGTACGGCGGGGCGGCGGGCGGCGGCTCCGGGGCGTCCCCAAGTTGCATGTGTTGCGACAGGTCCCCCACGACCAGCCGGTAGGCCGCCGTGAGTTCCTCCGGCAAGGTCGGCGCGAGCACGTGGTGGATCAGTTCGGGTGAGACCGACAGCACGGCCCCCGCACGCGCGGTGGAGGTCTGCAGCGCCGCCAGCTGGCCCACCTCGGCACTGACCACCGCGATGTTCAGATTGTGGAAGACGATGGCATCGGCCCCGCCGGCGGCGGAGACGTCCATGCCTTCCCCAAGATCACGGGAATCGACCACCCGGTTCAACCCCGCGTCCCGCAGCAGTTGCTGCGGCGCGTCCTCCGTCTCGGCGAAGACCACCACATGACGCCCGGTGGTCTCGGACCGTCCCATCCCCGATAGGTTCCCGCCGGGCTGTCCGATCCGGAAATTGTCAGTGGAACCGTTGTCGATCATGACATCCTCTTTCGCCTTCGATGGTGCCGCGCACGAGCTCGGGAGATTTGCTGGACATCAGCTTCCCACGCGCGTACACCCTTGTCACCACGGGTGGAAAATAACGGCCGTCGATTTTGTCTCCCACCTACGTGCGGCAGGGCCCGTAACGCCGCAGCCGACCTCAGCGCAGGATGGGCAGCTGCATGGGGTAGCGGTAGACCTCGCCGTTGTTGGCGCGCACGGCCGCCATGATGTGGCAAACCAGGAGCAGGACCCAGTAGGCGGCGATCAGGATGAGCCCCACCGGGAACAGGATGACCGTGACGATGCAGATCCAACCGATCACGTTGATGATCCACAGGGTCACATTGAAGTTGAAGGCACCGGCGGAGGCCGCTCGCAGGAACGGGCTCTTGTCCTTGTAAATGAACCACACGATCAGCGGGCCCAGGAAGCCCAGCCAACCCACCGAGATGATCGCGGCAAGGGGCCCGGACAGGTGCGTCAGGATGGCCACGGTTTTTTCATCGTTCTGGGGACCACTGGAACCGGCCCGGCGGTGGCTGTCGTAGGTGTCGTAGCCGCCGGCACCGCCGGAGCGGTAGTCCGGGCGGGGTTGCTGCGGTTCGTAACTCATGGCATCTCCGTCAAGGTTGTGATCCACCGGCGGTGGAGGGGCGGGATTTTTTCGTCCTCCCCCCAGCCTAGGGTCGTCAACTCAGCACTGCATTGGGGTTTTCCCCACTCTTCACCGCAGGCTGACCTCCGGTCACTACCGCCGCCGCATCCGTGGCCGGGGACTGCACCCGGTGCGCAGCATGTTTACCCGGGCCGCGGGAGCCGCGCCTGCCGAACTTCCGGTCGTACACCCAGCCGCCGGCGAGCGCCACCAGAACGGCAATGACGAGGATCAACGAAACCCCGATCACCCCGGACTGCAGCCCGGCATCCGCGTGAGCATCGAAGTACAGGATGGAGCGCACCATCATGTAGATGTGATGAAGCGGTTCGAGCGGAGCAATCACCCGGAAGAAGTCCGGCACGGCCTGCAGCGGAACCACCGCGCCCGCGGACGGCAATCCCATGAACACCAGGTAGATCATTGACAACAGCATGCCCGCTGAACCGCCCAGCGTGATGAGGGCGAGCACCACGGCCGAGACCGCCGACAGCGACAGCCACCCCGCAAAGAACAAGGCCACCCCGTGCGGCACCGGCATGCCCACGCCCGAAGCAACCCACAGCATCAAGGCGGAGGTGGGGGCGGCCGCCACCGTGAAGAGGCCCCACTTGATCAGGAAAGTCAGCCACCGAGGCAAACTCACGCGGGGCAGGTCCCGGAATGATGGTCCCATTTCCAACGGGGCCATGCCCGCGCGGGCATCCATCAGCACGTTGACCGCAATGGAGCCGGAGAGACCGATGACCAACAGAATGATCGCGTAGTAGAAGGCCCCCATGCCCAGCGCCGTGCCCTCTTCGAGTTCTTGGTACGGCTGGGTGACCACGTTCAGTGGATCCCGCAGGAGATCGGTGGACACGGAGCTGACCTTGGGTGCCAGCTGATCCGCCACCTGCTGGGGCGTGTCGGCCTGAGCCTGTTGAACCTGCTGCGCGAACTGCTGCACGGCCGGACCGCCCCGAGCCGCCGAGCGCTGCAGCTGTTCCGACTGCTGATCCTGCTGCGACTCGAGCTCCGAGAGCACCTGGTCGTAGGCCTGCTGCTGCGCGGACTCCGCGGACTTCACCAGGGACTCACCCATCCCGGAGCTCGCCTCATCAAGGCCGGGTTGCACCACCTCCGTGGCAACCCTCGTGCCGAGTGAACCCGCCTGCGGGTCTGTGTAGAGGGTGATTTCCGGCTGCGCGGCGGACTCCTGCGTCAGTGACCCTTTGACCATGCTCACTGTGTCCTCCGAGAAGGACTCGGGGATGACCACCACCGCGAACAGCTCGCCGCGCTCCAGTTGCTCGCGAGCCTCGTCCCAGGTCAACTGTCGCAGGTCCAGGCGCTCGTCCTGGCCCGCTTCGGTTGCGAACTCGTCCTCGATGCGCTGACCGTAGTTCTGCTGCTCGGTGCCGCCGCCGTCGCTGGGCACGTCCGCCCCGCGGTCCTGGTTCACGATGGCCACCGGAAAATCCTTGAGGTGACCCGCCGGATTGGACAGGCCGCCCAGATACAGTGCCGTTCCGAGAACCGCGAGGACCATCACGACCACCGCCGGAAGCGCCCAGAAGATCGGCGAGTAGAACGGCCCGCGCGCCTTGCCCGCGGCTTGGTGGGAGGAATTCCGCGCCCTCTGAGTGGTCATTGCCATTGTGCCCCCGAAAAGGTGTTGGATACATTGCTGTATCGAGTTTTCGCCTTCACGATACACTGATGTATCGAGCGAGCAAGAGGGGGAGTGAGCGAAAGTGACCGAGCAGACATCACACACGGCCGAGGAGGATGCGCAGAAGCGGTCCCGGACGGCCACGCGCAGGAGACTCGTGGCGGCGTCGGCGGGGGTTTTCGCCGAGAAGGGGATCGATGGCGCACCCATCGGCGAGCTGTGTGCCGCCGCCGGATTCACCCGCGGGGCCTTCTACTCCAATTTCGCGACCAAACTGGACCTGGCGGTGGCGGTCTTCGAGGACCTGGTGGACAGCCTGATCGACCGACTCGACTCGGGGCTGGAACAGTGGCTCGATTCGGACGCGGACACCCAGGAGATCGTCACCCGCATCATCGAAGGCGTCACGGACCAGACATCCAACATGAATGTTCAGGCCGTACGCCTGGAACTGTTCCTCGCGGCTTTCCGATCCTCCGAGGTCCGCGACGTCGTCCGTCCGCTGCGCAACAAGCTCTACGGCGCCGTCGAGACGGCCCTGGGTCGCGTGGCAGAGAGCCAGCACTTGGAGTTCACGATCCCCGCCGCGGACATGACCCGGCTCATGCTCACCAGCTACAGCGGTCAGCTCACGGACCGCATGGCCGTGGGTGACATCACCGACCAGAAAGTCATTCCGACCATGTGGCTCGCGTTCACCCGCCCCGCCCGCCGGTCGGAACCCTAGATATCTCGCCGGCCCGGGGTTACGCTACCGGGGTCTTGTTGTCCACGAAAGGTGTGCGCCGTGAAGCTTGCCGGTTCTCTCTGAGCCCGCCGCTGCACGCGCTTCTTCACGCCTTCGTTCGTTCATTGACGACGCCGCTCTGGCCACTTCACTTGTCGACGCCCCCTGTGTGGGCGATCGCCGTGGGGCCAGTCATGGCGCGGCAGCGGATCATCCTCTGTGTATGTCAGGAGATCCTCATGCCCCATCCACAACAGACACTCATCACCTTCTCCGATCTCACCGTCACCTGGCCCGACGGCACCGAGTGCTTCACCGGCCTCTCGGGTTCCATTCCGCGGGGAGTCACCGGCCTGATCGGAGACAACGGGAGCGGTAAATCCACGCTGCTGCGTGTCCTCGCGGGGCAGCTCGAACCCACCTCGGGGTCGTTGCACCGTGAGGCCAGCATGGCGGATGTCCCGCAGGACATCACCGCGCACTCCGAATCCACCGTGGCCCAGCTGCTGGGCATCGACCACATCCTGACGAGTCTCCGCGCAATCGAGGCGGGCAGTGTGGCTGAGGCGGAGTACGACGTCGTCGGTGCTGACTGGGACATCGAAGAACGCGCGCGGGCGGAACTGGCCGCCCGCGGGCTGCCCACCGATGTGCAGCGGCGGGTTGCGGAGCTGTCCGGCGGCGAGATCGTGCGGGCGGCGCTGGCCGGGGCGGTGCTGCGGCGAGCGCAACTGACCGTGCTGGATGAGCCCACCAATAATTTGGACGCCGCCGCGCGCGAGGATTTGTTCGCGACCGTGCGGGGCTGGAAGGCATCGCTGTTGATCGTCAGCCACGACCGGCAACTGCTGGAGCTCGTGGACCAGATCGTGGAACTGCGGGACGGGCAGCTCACCGAGTTCGGCGGAACGTACAGCGAGTACGAGGCGTACCTGACCACCCAGCAGGAGGCGGCGCTGCGCGACGTCTCCCGGGCGGAGGCCGAGGCCAAGAAGCAGAAGCGTGAGCGCATCGAGGCGGAAACCAAGCTGAGCCACCGGGCGACCCGGGGCGAAAAGTTCAAGCGCGACAAGCGCAAACCCGGCATGGCCATGGGAAACGACGAGAGATCCGCGCAGGTTCAGGCGGGCAAGTTGCGCGGCGTTCTGGCAGACCGGGAGAAAACGGCCACGGATGCGGTCTCGGCGGCCCGAGATGCCGTTCGCACTGACCGACACATCCGCAGCCAACTCCCCCGGACCGCCGTGGCCAATGGCACCACAGTGCTCGAGCTGGAACGTTTGCTCCCGGGCGGTGAGACCGAGAGGTTCGATATGGCCGGTCCTGAACGGGTGCGGCTTGCCGGGCGGAACGGTTCGGGAAAAACCACGCTGCTCGAACGGGTGGTGAGATGGCCGTCTGAGGCGCGCGCCGCCGTGGAGGGAGTAGCCGGCACCAATCCGTGGGCGGTGCGCTACCGGCTGCCCGCCGTTGGCTACATGCCGCAACGGCTGACCGTGGCTCGCCCGAATCTCACGGTGGTGGAGAACTTACGACGCGGCAACCCCTCCGCAACCGACCACGCGTGCCGTGAGACGCTGGCGCGATTTCTGTTCCGCGGCGCACAGGCTGACAAGCGCATGGGCGAATTATCCGGAGGCGAATTACTTCGCTTCGAGCTCGCGCGAGTCCTGACATCGGAGCCCGCACCCGGGCTGCTCATCCTGGACGAGCCCACGAACAACCTGGACCTGCGATCGGTGGATCAGCTGGTGGATGCGCTCACCGCGTTCGAGGGTGCGCTGCTGGTGGTCAGTCATGATGACAGCTTCATTGCCCGGATCGGGGTGACGGCGGAGTTGGAGCTGGATTGAATCCGCGTCCTCAGCGTGCCCCATCCAGGTGACAATTCGAGCATCTACTCGTGGGCGCAGAACTTTGGCAGCCTTGAGACATGACGAACAACTTGGAACCTCACGCGACGGAGGACCTACCGCAGGGAGCCTCCAATGCCGCCGGCGCAGAGGACTCCGCTCGTGCGGGCGGGGCCACCGATAGCAGTTTCAAGGTCAGCCAGCTTTCGTCTGCTGCCCGTGAGCGATACGCGGAGCTACTCGATCGTCTGGCAGACCGGTAGGTCCCTGCACTGCCTACAGCAACGTCCGGAACCTCCCGCGGCCCACATCCCTCAGAGAAGTTAGGCCACGCCGGTTGCCTCGGCACGGTTCCGCACGTCATGCAGGATGTCCACAATGATGGTCAGGTCCGGGCCGGAGAACACCATGTCCGGCCCGTGCGGCGCGCGATCGGTGTACGGGGACTCGAACAGTCGGGACGGGGCCATGACACCGTTGGACGTAAGTTCATCAACCATCAGCTGAATGAACCGCATCTGATCCACGGAGTACCGGGAACCGTCCAGGAACTGCCGGAAGGTCTCCGCCACGGCCTCTCGGTCCAGTCCCACCAGGGAGCGGATGAACACGCCCAGCCCACCCGGTTCATCAGAGGCCCGTTGAATGTCGGGCTCCTCGCCACCAGCCGCAACGAGCATCCTTTCCAACGATTCCAGATCCGCTGCGGTGAGCTGCTTGTTCCGGCGCAGTTTCTGCAGAGCCACGTGGTCTTCGTGTTTGCGCAGATAAGCCGATGCCTTGGCCCGGAAGCGTTCGAAGTTGGTGCCCGGCGTGACGGCGGATAGTTCGACGTCCGCCCGCTCCCCCAGGGTGTCCTCGAAATCCGTGTAAACCGGGTGCTGCCCGGTCCTCTCCACGAACTGCACCAGGCCGCGCACCCGTAGCCGAACCCGCTCCAATAACTCCAGGGTGACGTCAACCCACCATTCCTCTGTTGCGACCGCTTCCAGTAGTTCCTTCTGCTCCACCACGGACGGAATGGTGAGCTTGCTCAGCAGTGCTCCGGCTATGTCCTGGACCGCCTCCCGAGTCCGCTCGGCCGTCGCGGCGTCGCCCTCGAGTTGCGCGAGCTGGCGTTTGAGAATCAGCAGATCGAACCGCTTGGCCTGTTCGTCCGGGTCCTTCGCCGCGCTGGGAAGGCCTGCGAGCGAGAAGGCCTCCCGGGCGGCGTCGGCGTCCAAGCGATCCCAGGCGCCCTGGTCGGCGAAGCGCTCAACGGCTCGCCGGTGTGGCCGCACCAGCACATTGTCCACACTCATGCCGCTGACGTACTCGAACAACGACCACGCCGCAGATGCCCGTAGTTTTGCATCCGTGCCGCGTTCATCCAGCGCGGTGACCAGGCCCACGCGCTGTTCGAAGATCCGCTGCGACAGTGACTTCTGGGAGGAACCTTCCACGGTAGGGAGGTCCTGCTGGAAGTACTCGAGGTTGCTGCAGAAGTCGAAGACGTAGAAGTTTTCCTTGTCTTGGCCCGGGCCGTAGAGGCCGGGGCACAGCCGAGTACCACGGCCGATCATCTGCCAGAACTTGGACTTGGAGAACACCGTCTTGAAGAACACGAGGTTCATGACCTCGGGCACGTCGATACCGGTGTCGAGCATGTCCACACTGATCGCGATGTGCGGGGCCTTGTCCTTGATCGAGAAGTCGTCGATGAGATCCTGCGCTCGTGACACCTCATGGGTGATCACGCGGGCGAATCGCCCGCCGTATTCGGGCCACCCTGCGTTGAAACGCTTCTCGATGAACTCCGCGTGCTTCTGGTTCTTGGCGAAAATGATGGTCTTGCCCAGCCGGTCTCCGCCCGCGACCTTATGGGCTTCGCTCATGAGCGTTGCGAGGACTTTGTCCGCGGTGTCCTCGTTGAACAGGAACCGGTTCAGCTCCTGTGCTCCGACTTCGTCGGGCGTATCATCCTCTCCCCAATCTAGGGCGTCCCACTGATCTTTCTCGTCTGACGAAAGGTCGCTGTACTTGATGCCCTGGCGGAGAAACTTGGTCCCCACGGACACGCCCCTGGGGGGAACCAGGTACGGCGGGACGTGGCTGATCGCCTCCTCCAGGCTGTAGGCGTCGGTGGGCACGCCGTCCTCCAGATTGAACAGGCGGTACGTATTATGGTCCACCTCGTCCTTGGGTGTGGCGGTCAAGCCGACCAGCAGCGAGTCGAAGTACTCGAAGATCGCCCGGTACTTGGCAAAGACGGAACGGTGGGCCTCGTCGATCACCACGAGATCGAAGAACCCCGGCCCGAACTTCCGACCCGATGCCTCGTCCACCGCGTTGATGAGGTTCAGCATGGTCGGGTATGTCGAGAAGAACACGCGGCCCTCGCCGGATTTGTCTTCCGTGAGTTTGACCAGCGGAGCGGAAGGTAGATGCTCCCTGAAGGCGTTCGCCGCCTGCGCGACCAGGGCCGTGCGGTCGGCCAGGAACAACACGCGCTTGACCCAACCCGCCTTGGACAGCTGATCGACCAGGGAGATCACCGTGCGGGTCTTACCTGTGCCCGTGGCCATGACCAGCAGGGCCTCGCGCTGCTTCTTGTCGAACACGTCATTGATGGCCCTGATAGCGCGAGTCTGATAAAAACGACCGGCGATCTCGGAGCTGACGGGAAAGTCCGACAGCGAACGGCGCATGGCCCGCCGCTGGATCAGTAGCTCCAGCTCGTCGCGAGTGTAGAACCCCCTGACCTCGCGCGGCGGGTAGCCCGCGGCGTCGTCCCACAGCCAGTGCTCATAGCCATTGGTGTAAAAGATGACGGGGCGCCGATCAGTCTCCCGCTCAAGAGCATCCGCGTACTGTTTTGCCTGTTCTTGGCCGGCGACGGCGCTCTTGCGCGTTCGTTTCGCCTCCACCACCGCCAGGGGTAAGCCGTCCGAACCCCACAGGACGTAGTCAATGAAACCCCTGCCCCCACCGGGGAGACCCGAAACGGGGTACTCGCGGTCGCGTTTCTCCGACAATGTCCACCCGGCCTCGCGGAGCAGGACGTCGATGAAGAGATCCCGGGTTTCCGCCTCGGAGTAGTCATGGGTGTCCACGGCGGTCTTGGCGGCCTGCGCCTGCCGGACCTGTTCCCGCAGCCGCGCGTTCTCTTCCTCGTACGCCGCCTCCCTGGCCTCGGACGCGGCGCGCTCGCGGGCGAGGGCCTCATCCTGCTCCTTGAACTTCCGCGCCAGGTCCAGCACCTGGTCGTGGGTGAGAGGCGCAGACTTCGCGGCCAGGGCCGGATCGAACTGGGAGCCGGTGGGGACGGACTCGGGCAGGGTGGAGTAATTGAAGGCGGCCCAGATGATGACGTCGTAGAGCTGCCGGAGTACATCGACCGCCGTGCGGGCCGGGATGGGGCGACTGTCATGCACCGCCGTATTGCCCACCTGGCGGAGAAGGTTCAGCTTCTGCTGGATCCCGCTGCCCACGGTCGCCGTGAACTGTGCGTCGTTGGTGAGCGCCGCGAGATCGGTCTTGTACGGTGCGGGCAGCGGGATGAGCTCGTAGAGATGGCGCACCAGAAGTTCGACCGCCCGGCGCGCGTAGAAGCACGCCGACCGCGGATCCGACGCCATGTAGGACTCCGCCTGCGCGCAGTCCCGGTGGATTTCCGGCCACTCCGTCTTGATGAACGCGAAGTTCCCCATCACAGCTCACCCCTGAACGCCCGGGATTGCAGGGAGGCGAAGAGCTCATTGTCGCGGTCGAGGGCGCGCTGCAAATGGTGCCGCTGTGTCGTGATGGTGAAAGACACCTTCGCAAACTCGTTCTGTCGTTCGAGAGCCGGGAGTGGCACGGGCATGGACTTAATGATTCCCATATTTAGGCCGGCCATGATCGCTCCCTTGGTCTGACGACGAAGGTGCGCCCTGCAGGCGGGATGCCATAAGAACGCGGCTCGAAGAAATGAAGAATTTATGATTTCTTGATTCGGGGTTATTGCGCAGATGTGCTTTGTGTTGATTGCAAGCGGAAAGTTTCTCGGGACCACAGCGCATCGTCCAACCGTTCCCATAATGCTGATGAGAACATCACCAGGATGCACTGTGTATCGCCTTAATGTCTTATACTTTTCTTTAGCGATATATCTACGTTCGCCCCACTTAAAACTATTGCCGACCACGTTGTCTAAACCAAGGACGGCGACACCAGAGTTGACGAACTCACTGTGGCGTAGCTGGCTACCGAAGGGGCCTGTTCTAATACTACCTTTTGCATCCGCGGCAATTTCGCCTACGGTCACGTCAGATCGTTCTTGGGAAAACATTGACTGAAAGACGGATTCAACCAAAGAATCGTAATGCTCAAGCTGCTGCTGGCGTTTGGCGCGGATTGCGTCGGCCTGGTCGAGGATCGCCGCGATCCGCCGCTGCTCGTCAAGCGAGGGAAGGGGCACGTCGAGTTCAGAGACCACACGACGTGTGATCCCTTTAATTGTTGCACCGCGCGCCCGGCTCGCAAGCCACTCGCTGGAGCTCTTGAGTTTGTGGGCTAGATATCCGGCGTCAAGGCCATCCGCGGGAATAATTCCTGTTATGTCTTGGCTTATAGCTGTCGGCTTCGATAATATGCCCACTTTACCCACGGAAGTTCGTGTCACTAGGGCGATTGTGCCGCTAGGCAGTACATTCGTCGCCGAGTTATTTACAGCGGATTGTGTGATAAAAGAACGAGGGACTACTGAGCCGTCAGTGCGTATGTCGGCTCCAGTTATCCATGGTATATCTCCATTAAAGAAATCAGGTTTCTTTTTTGATGGAGTCCCACCGGATGTGAACGTGCATATTTCGCCCAAGGGGTATGTTTTCACGCCAGCAGCCCCTTCAGCTCGCTCAAGCCCTGGGAGATTTCCTGCTCCAGCTGTTCGATGTCCGCGATGATCTCCAGGGGTGATCGGTGTTCCACTTCTTCGTACTCGATCTCCTTGTACCGATTGAGCGAGAGGTCGTAGCCCTGGGCGACGATGTCTGCCTTGGGGACGCAGAAAGACTTCTCGGTTCGAGCGCGATCTAGCTCGGTAGTCTTCCGGTTCTGCCACCGCTCCAGTACGTCCGGGAGGTCGTTGGCTTCGACCGGGTTGCGCTTGTCGTCCAGCGAAAAGCCATCGGCCTGAACGTCGTAGAACCAGACGTTGTCAGTCCCACCCGAATTGGTCTTGGTGAACAGCAGGATGGCCGTGGAGACCCCGGCATAGGGCTTGAAGACACCGGACGGAAGTTTCACCACGGCGTCGAGCCTTTGATCCTCGACCAGGGTGCGTCGCAGAGACTTGTGGGCGGTCGAGGAACCGAATAGAACGCCGTCGGGAACGATCACGGCCGCGCGGCCGCCGGGCGTGAGCAGCTTGAGAAACAGCGCAAGAAACAACAATTCGGTCTTTTTCGTCTTGACCGTGCGCTGCAGGTCCTTAGCGGTGGATTCATAGTCGAGCGAGCCAGCGAATGGTGGGTTGGCGAGGATCAGGGAGTACTTGTCAGTGTCGCCGGACGCGCCTTCCGAGAGGGAGTCACGGTAGCGGATGTCAGGCGCTTCGATGCCGTGGAGCAACATGTTCATGCTGCCGATGCGCAGCATGGTGGAATCGAAGTCGTAGCCGTGGAACATATTCTGGTGGAAATGCCGGCGCTGCTCGGCATCCGTGAGCGCCGAGGGGTGGTGCTCGCGAACGTACTCCGAGGCCGCGACCAAGAACCCCGCGGTGCCACAGGCCGGGTCGCAGATCTCGTCGTCGGGCTGCGGGGCCCGCATGTCCACCATGAGCTGGATGATGTGGCGCGGCGTGCGGAACTGGCCGTTGGTCCCGGCGGAGGCGATCTTGGAGAGCATGTACTCGTAGATGTCGCCGTTGGTGTCCCGGCTGTCCATGGGAATGTCGTTGACCATTTCCACGACCTTGCTCAGCAAGGAGGCTGTGGGGATGGTGAAGCGGGCATCCCTCATGTGGTCCGAATACGTGGAGTTTTCACCGTTGGGTTGTTGCCCCAGGCGCTGGATGAACGGGAACACCTCGGTGCTAACCACCCGGTACATCTCGTCCGGGTCCAGATTCTTGAAATGACTCCAACGTAAACGTTCCTGCCCGGGCAGGAATCGAGGGTTAGCGATTTCGCCACTGCCGTTGAAACGAGCCTTCTTCTCCTCCAGAGTGTGGAGATCGTCGAGGCGACGGATGAACAGCAAGTACGTGATCTGCTCGATCACTTCCAGCGGGTTGGAGATGCCACCTGACCAGAACGCATCCCACACCCGGTCAATCTTGCTTTTCAATGTTCCTGTCACCATGGCATCGATCCTATGGGCTGGGTACGACGCTAGTACGCAAGCGCGCGAGGTGAGCCAGTGGCCTGGCCACTCACACCACCCACGGCAACACCAAGAGCATGCTCAGCGACCAAATGAGGTGGGCGATGATCGGCGGGGTCAGCGACTGGGTCCGCTCGCGCAACACGGCAACCATCACACCCATGGCCGCGGCCGCGAAGGCCAGAAGAGGCACGCCGGCCAAGGCGGTGACGGCGGTGTACAGCACCGTGGTCACCACGATCCGGTACCCCGGCTTCAGGATCCTCCACAGCGCAGCCCTGTAGAACATCTCCTCCGCGACACCGTTGACCGCGGTGATGAGCAGAACCAACGCCAGACTGCCCACACGGGCGTAGTCCAGGAGCTCGTCCACCGGATCGCGGAGAAAGGGAACGTATCGCACGAGGAAGGCCCCCGCGAAGAAAAGCAGGGCTAAGAGCACCCCGCCCACAACGGCGTCGCGAATTCCACGCCGGGAGGCATGCCAGCGAAACCTGCTGCCCACCATCCGGACCGCCACGGAACTACCCACCATGTAAATCGCGGCCAGGATGAACGTGGCCGGATAAAACCACGGGTCCCCCGCCTGGATGCGCAGGGACCACGCGAGGACGGCCCCCGCCAACACCCCCGTGGCGATGACGGCCCTGCGAGAAGCCCCTCCGGGCAATACCGGCAGGTCATCGGCGGAGACTGCTTTTGGATCCCTCACGGTGCTGCCTTTCACAAGGGTTGTGTTGAGGTCTTGGAGTTGCCGGACCGTGGGAGTTCGCGCGTCAGTCCCGGCGCGGGTTCAATGCACGGAGGGTTCCCGTGAGCCCCGCGGCGAACGCGGTCCACCCGGCGTACGGTGCGAGGACCACTGCCTTTTCCTTGGACACCTTGCCAGATCTGCGCACCAGGTCCGCCGTGCTCGCGGCCAGCGCTATTGATTCTACGGCGGCGGGGCCCAGCTTCTGGCGGTCGAAGAACAAAATGCTCCACCCGGCATTGAGCACCAGGTTGGTCGCGAGCGCAGCAATGTATCCGCGTTTTTCCTTGGTGCGCCCCTGCTCGCCCAGATCCGCAATCGTCAGGGAACCGATCGCGGCGATATCCGCGTAGAGGGCCGTCCAGGCGACGGGGAACAGCCAGGCGGGCGGCTGGAAAGCGGGTTTCTTCAGGGTTTTGTACCAGGTCGAGTTCGGATTGGTCGCCAGCGATCCAATCACGGCGGTCGCGGTCACTCCCGCGGTGGTCGCCCAGAAAATCTTGTTCCACCGGGAGGTGTCCAGGTTCTTGACTGCGACGCGCACCGCGTCCTGGAACGAGGTGTAACCACCCGGCGGCGGGCCGACGTAATCGTCCAGGTCGCGCTCGCGCACCACGGTGTCGTGCTGGAGACTACCGATGAGTGGGCGCACCAGAGTCGACTTCACCGGAGTGACCAAACCGATCCAGTACGCCGCCAGTTCTGCAGTGGTCACCGGTGCAATGAGGAAGAAGCGCGGGATCTTGTTCAGCGCACTCGCGTACTCCTTGAGCATGTCCGCGTATTCGAGAGGTTCGGGCCCGCCCACGTCGAAGGTGCGATTCACATCCTCGGGTAGGTCCGCGGCCGCCACCAGGTAGTGCATCACGTCCGCCACGGCAATGGGGTGGATGTGGTTGCGCACCCACTTGGGAGCAATGGCGCCGGGAAGCCGCTCGGACAGGTGCCGAATCATGGTGAAGGACGAGGACCCGTCCCCGACCACCACACCGGTTTGCAGAGCCGCGGTGGGCACGCCGGAATCCATCAGCACCCGGCCCACTTCCACGCGGGAACGCAGATGGTCGGACAGCTCCTCCGTGGACGTATCCGCGGGGTGGAGTCCGCCGAGATAGACGATCCTCTTCACGTGCGCGTTGCGCGCGGCCGTGGCGAAGGTGTCCGCCATGGACTTTTCTTCTTCCACGAAGTTCTCGGTGTTTCCCATGGAGTGCAACAAATACCAGGCGACCTCGACATCCTCCATGGCCCGGGCGATGTCCTGGGCGTCGGAGGCGTCACCCTCAATGACCTCCGCCTCGCCGGGTCCGGCCTTGCGACCATCAACCACCACGCGATCACCCCAAGAGAGGTGACGGACCTTGTCCGCGCTGCGGCTGAGTAGGCGTACCCGCCAACCCTGGTCCAGCAGTTTCTGAGCAACGTTGCCGCCAATGTATCCGGTGGCACCGGTGACCAGTGCCAATCGTGTGGTCTCACTCATGTTGCAGCTCCTGACAGTGGCGGCGCCTCGATGGCGGGCGGCACCGATGGTTTTTAAATCACTGTACGCGGAGCGAATCCGCGGGGCCGGGAAGGGTGCGGCTGTGAAGCTGTGCGTATCCAATGTGGGTCGCCCGTGCGGCTGCCACCTATGGTTGTGGTATGAATCATGCCGCCGGTTCGTCGCCCACCCGCTCTGCGTCTCTGGCCCGCACCGTCACCACCGGCGGGTTGTTCCTGTTCATCCTCGGAGACGTGCTCGGGGCGGGTGTCTACGTCCTTGCCGGGGAGATCGCCCAGATCTCCGGGGGTGCCCTGTGGGTGCCCCTGTTGGTCGCTCTGCTGCTGGCCCTGCTGACCGCCGGTTCGTACGCCGAACTCGCCACCAAGTACCCCAGGGCCGGAGGGTCCTCGCACTACGCGACCCGCGCCTTCGGACCGTTCGTCGGTTTCCTGGTGGGCTTCTGCATGCTGTCCGCGGGCATCGTCTCCGTGGGCGCGTTGTCGCTCGGTTTCGCCGGGGACTACCTGGCCGTGTTCGTCGAACTGCCCACGATCCTGGTGGTGGTGTTGTTCCTGGGCTTGCTGGCGGCCCTGAATACCCGCGGTATCTCCGAGTCCCTGGGCGCCAACCGCGTGGCGACAATTATCGAGGTGTCCGGGTTGTTGCTGGTGATCGCCCTCGGTGCCCTGGTGGTGATCCGAGGGGAGGCCGATCTGGGGCGGCTCACGGAACTCGGCACCCCGGAGAACGGGCCGATCGCCGCGGTGCTGGCCGGCAGCGTTCTCGCCTTCTACTCGTACGCGGGGTTCGAGACCAGCGCCAATCTCGCCGAGGAGACCAAGGACCCGGCTCGCTCCTACCCGCGCGCCCTGTTCGGTGCGCTGATCGTCGCCGGTGTCATCTACGCCCTGGTGGGGGCGGCCGCATCGGCAGTGGTGCCCACCGAGGAGCTCGCCGGCTCCAGCGCCCCGCTTGCCCAGGTGATCTCCGCGGCCGGGATCGTCCCGCCGATCGTGTTCAGCGCCGTCGCGCTGGTCGCCGTCGCCAACGGCGCCCTGCTCACCGGGATCATGTCCTCTCGCCTCGCCTACGGGATGGCGGTCGACGGGCTGTTGCCCTCGGCCCTCACCCGGCTGTTGCCGCGCCGACGCACCCCCTGGGTCGCGATCGTGGTGACCACCGCCCTGTCGGTGCTGCTGGCACTGACCGGAACCATCGAAGTGCTGGCCGGGGCCATGGTGCTGCTGCTGTTGGTCGTGTTCCTCGCGGTCAATGCCTCGGTGCTGGTACTGCGCCGGGACCGCGCGGACCACCGCCACTTCCGCGTGCCCGTCTTCCTGCCCATTGGTGGGATCGTCTCGTGCCTGCTGCTGATGACACAGGTCGAGGGCGAGGTCTGGCGGCGGGGTCTGCCGTTCCTGGCGGTTGCGCTCGTACTCGCCGCAATCGCGGTGTGGCGCCGGAAGTCGAGCCGGGATAAGGCCGCCGTTTCCACCGACAACTGAGCGTCCCCGAGCGCCGGCCGGGAGCCCCACGGCCCGGCCTACTCACGGCTCACCCCCGCGCATCCACGTCCTCGAAAATCAAGAAGGTCTGGGTGTCCACCACCTCGGGCATGGGTTGGATCATCTCGAAAATCACGTCGCGCAGTTCCGTGGTGCTACTGGCTCGCACCAGCAACATCACGTCGAACGTGCCGCCCACCAGCGCCACGTGCTGCACCTGAGATATTTTCCGCAGCTTGGCGCACAGCGACGGCCACGTGTTCTGCTTCAGCCGCACGGTCACGTACGCGGACGCATCCAGTCCCGCCCGTACCGGATCAATCACCGCCGTGTACCGCAGAATCACGCCCTGATCGTGGAGCTTCTTGATCCTTTCGTAGGCGTGCGCGCGCGAAATATGCACCCTGCTCGCCAGCGCCGTCACCGACTGCCGCGCGTCCCGCGTCAATTCCTCCAGGATCCGCCGATCCGTATCGTCCAGATCCGCCCGCCGCTTCTCCACCATCTCGTTCCTCGTTCTCCGCTCACTTCGCCGACGACGCCGCCCGCCGCCTCCACACCCACCCCGCCCGCCGGCCGAGGACCGACAGGGGCAGTGAGCCATCTGACAAACCGTCATGACGCACATCACATCAGATCATATTGTCCACGATGAGCCCCTGAAACGCACTTTCGTCCAGTGCATCCCAGAATCGGAGAGACAACAGGCCGCCAGTTCCCATACTTGGATCACGAAACGTCTGAACCAACCATGGAAGGGGTCGGCCATGAGCGAGCCCACTTCACCCGGCGGCGATCCCGCCTCCGAAAACGCCACTCCCGTGATCCCCGCAGTGGAGGCTTCCAAGAACTTTGGCATCACCCCGGAGGCCTACATGCTTCCGGCGGCCAACGAGATCCAGCTGCTGGCCCCGGACGGTCAGCCCGTTCCGGACAGTGAACAAGGTCCCGAACCGGGACACGAGTACCCCATGCCCCCCACCGAGCAATTGCTCAAGGCGTACGAGAAGCTCGTGGTGGGCAGGCGCATCAATGACCAGAACATGGCGCTGGTCCGTCAGGGCCGCATGGCCGTCTACCCGTCCAGCCATGGCCAGGAAGCATGCCAGGTCGCAGCGGCCATGTGCCTGGGCGACAACGACTGGCTGTTCCCCACCTACCGCGATTCCGTGGCCGTGATGTCCCGAGGCGTGGACCCGCTCGAGGTCATGAGCACGTTCCGCGGTGATTGGCACGGCGGCTTTGACCCCCGCGAGTACAAGGTCAGCATCCAAGCGACCCCGCTCACCACGCAGCTGCTGCACGCGGTGGGCGTGGCTCACGCGGCCAAGCTGCGCGGCGAGGACACCGTCACGCTGGCCATGTGCGGTGACGGCGCCACCTCCGAGGGCGATTTCCACGAGGCCCTCAACTTCGCCGCGGTGTTCCAGCTGCCGGTGCTGTTCCTGGTGCAGAACAACGGCTACGCGATCTCCGTGCCGCTGTCCTCCCAGACTCACGCTCCCACCCTGGCGCACAAGGCGGTCGGCTACGGCATGGCCGGCGAGCGCGTGGACGGCAACGACCTGGCGGCCCTGCTGTCCGTGCTGGGCCGTGGCGTGGAGCTGTGCCGGCAGGGCAAGGGTCCCCTGCTGGTGGAGGCCATGACCTACCGCATGCAAGCGCACACCAACGCGGATGACGACACCCGTTACCGCGAGCGCGACGAGGTCTCCGAATGGGTGGCCAAGGATCCGATCACGCGGATGCAGCGCTACCTCACGGATCAGGACGCCCTGGGCGACGCCGCCTCGGAGCGGATTTCGGCGCACGCCGAGGACATGGCCAAGCGCCTGCGCGAAGCCATGGCCACCAAGCCGGAACTGGATCCCCAGGATCTGTTCCGCCACGTGTACAGCGAACCCACCCCCCAGTTGCGCGAGCAGGCCGACCTGCTGGCCGACGAACTGTCCCGAGAGGAGGCATGATGAGCGTTTCGAAAATCAGCTTTGCCAAGGCGCTGAACACCGCCCTCGCGGACGCCCTGGAATCCGATCCGAGCGTGTTGATCTTCGGTGAGGACGTGGGCACCCTCGGTGGTGTCTTCCGCATCACCGATGGTCTGACCGCCACATTCGGTCGTGAGCGTTGCTTCGACACCCCCCTGGCGGAGTCCGGGATCATCGGCACCGCCGTGGGCATGGCCATGAACGGCATGCGACCGGTGGTCGAGATGCAGTTCGACGCCTTCGCCTACCCCGCGTTCGAGCAGATCGCCTCGCACGTGGCCAAGATGCACAACCGCACCCGCGGCAAACTGGGCATGCAACTGGTCATCCGCATCCCCTACGGCGGCGGCGTGGGCGGCGTGGAGCACCATTGTGACTCCTCGGAGTCCTACTACGCTCACACCCCGGGCCTGAAGGTCTTCACCCCGGCCTCCGTCACGGACGCCTACCTGATGTTGCGCGAGGCCATTGATTCGCCGGACCCGGTGGTGTTCTTCGAACCCAAGCGGCTGTACTGGTCCACCGCCCAGATCGACCTGGACGAGCTGCGCGAACAGTACGCGAACGGCACCGCTGCAAAACGCGAGGGGCACGCCGTCGTCGCCCGGGAAGGTACGGACGCAACCCTGATCAGTTACGGCCCGTCCGTCCCCGTGTGCTTGTCCGCGGCGGAAGAAGCCGCCCGGGACGGTCTGAACGTGGAGGTCATCGACCTGGGCACCATTGTTCCCTACGACGACGAGACGGTTGCCGCCTCCGTGCGCAAGACCGGCCGCGCCGTAGTGGTTGCCGAGGCGCAGGGGTTCGCGTCCGTGGCCTCGGAGATCGTGGCGCGAACCCAGCAGCGCTGCTTCCATTCGCTGGCCGCGCCGGTGCTGCGGGTGACGGGATTCGACATCCCCTACCCCTCGCCGGCCTTCGAGCACCATCACATTCCCAGTGTCGAGCGGATCCTCGACACCCTGGACGAACTGCAGTGGGAGGACTGACCCGTGAGTATCAATGTGTTTCACCTGCCCGACCTGGGCGAAGGTCTCACCGAGGCGGACATCCTGCACTGGCTGGTCGCTGAGGGTGACACCGTGGCCATGGACCAGCCCATTGTGGAGGTCGAAACCGCCAAGTCAGCGGTGGAGATCCCCAGCCCGTTCGAGGGCACCGTTCACAAACTGCACGGCGCCGAGGGCGAGACGCTCACGGTGGGCCAGGCCCTGATCGCGGTCTCCGACGGCGCCGAACCCCCGGCCTCGGAGGGCGCCCCGGCGCCCGCGGCGGAGGCCTCACCCGCCGGCACTGCCGATTCCCCCGAGCCCACCCAGGGCGCCGGCTACCGGGAGGAAGAGCGCGCGGGCACCCAGCCGACGGCCGAGGAATCCGCTGATGACAGTTCCGATGAGTCCTCCGGCAACGTGCTCATCGGGTACGGCACCACGTCCGGAGGTTCCTCCCGCCGACGCCGCCGCGGCAAGCCCGCGCGCACCGCCGGCGGGTCCGCGACCGGCCAGGCCGGTGCCGCCTCCCACACCCACGACGCGCTCACCGCCGCACCGAGGATGGCCCCCACGGTCATCTCGCCGCTGGTGCGCAAGCTCGCCAAGGAGCACGGCGTGGACATCACCACGCTCACCGGCACCGGCCCGGGCGGGTTGATCATGCGCCAGGACATCAGGTCCGCCCTGGACCAGGTGGACGATCAAAGGCGCCGCTCGGATTCCGCGGGACCCGCGCCCACCGGTCTTGCCACGCCACCGCCCGCTCCCCCGGTTCCGACCGCTCCGGCGGCTCCCGTACCGTGGCCCGCCAACGCGTCCGACCCCGGCCATTCGCTTCCCACCAGGGGCGGCGGGGCGCCGGCGGCCGGAGCGGCGTCGTCGTCGAACGTCGGTGCGCCGCACGGGCAGGACGTGGACCCGCGAACCGGCCTGGCCGTGGCACAGCGTGAACCCGTCAAGGGAGTGCGCAAGGCGATTTCCGATGCCATGACGCGCTCGCGCACCGAGATTCCCGAGGCCACCATTTGGGTGGACGTGGACGCGACCGAGCTGCTGAACCTGCGCGCGAGCTACAAAGCGAAGGACCCGGAGAACGCGCCGAGTCTGCTGGCGCTCCTGGCCCGTTTCACGCTGGCCGGGCTGCGCGCCTACCCGCAACTGTGCTCGCGGTGGGAAACTCACGAGGACGGCACGCGGTCGATCGCGCGCTTCAACGGCGTCAATTTGGGCCTGGCCGTGGAATCCGAGCGCGGGCTGCTGGTACCGAACCTGCGCAACGCGGACCAGCTCACCACCGTGGAACTCAACCAGCGGATGCGCGAGGTCATCGAGGTGGCCCGTTCCGGCAAGGCGAGCCCGTCGGAACTGACCGGGAGCACGTTCACGCTCAACAACTACGGTGTGTTCGGCACAGACGGCGCCACACCCATCATCAACCACCCCGAGGTGGGCATCCTGGGCATCGGGCGCATCATCGACAAACCGTGGGTGGTCAACGGTGAACTCGCGGTCCGCAAGGTCACCACCCTGACCCTGGCCTTCGACCACCGCGTGTGCGACGGGGGTTCCGCGGGCGGGTTCCTGCGGTTCATTGCCGACGCCGTGGAGGACCCGACCAGCGCGTTCTTGCGGATGTAGACATTCCGGTTCTACTTACTTCGACGGTGGGTCTCCTACTCCAGGGCGGCCCGCCGCCGTCATAATTTGACGGATGTCGGGCCGTCAGTGATCGTCGCCCGCCCGGCGATGGGAGTGGTGATGACGTCCGACGCGCCGGCCCCCGGCTCTGGTCTGGTGCCGAAGAACTCGTCCGAATCCAGTGCACTGCGCAGAGCATGATCAAGATCATGTTGCCGGTAGTGGCGGGCCCGTAGGCTGGAATGGCCGGGCCACCAGCAGTCGGACCACCGAAGCAGCTGGTAAGGAGCGGCGCCGAGAATTTTCCTACCGGTAACAAATCGATGGAGTGACGAGATGACGAACGAATACGCCAGTGAAGTGGAGGACCTTTCGGTCAGCGCGTGCTGGGCACTGCTCCGGGCGGGTAGTATCGGGCGCCTCGCCGTATGGGTAGAGGACCACCCGGAGATCTTTCCGCTCAACTACGCGGTCGACCACGGGAGCCTCGTGTTCCGGTCGGCGGAGGGCACCAAGCTCGCGGCCGCCCTGTCCGACGTGCCGGTCGCCCTGGAAATCGACGGATACGATGCATCATCCGCCCAGGCGTGGAGCGTGGTGGTCAAGGGTAATGCCGAGCAGATCCAGGGGCTCCAGGACCTGATGGACACCGTGGACCTACCGCTTTTCCCCTGGCAGGCGGGCCCCAAGGGTAGGTTCATCCGGATTCTCCCCACCGTCGTGACGGGCCGCCGGTTCCCGGTGGCCGACCCCAGCGTCTGGCGGACACCACTGTCGGAAGCCAAGCGATCCTCAACGGATTAACGAAGCCTCATCCCTCAGCCGCGGCTGACAGGCGTGGCCGATCCAGAATGGTGGTCCAACAGCGGCCGGTATCGACAATGCTGTCGTCACGGAGCCTGCTCATCACCCTGCTGACCGTCTCCGGAGTCGTCCCCGTCAGGGCTGCCAGATCGGTGCGTGTCAAAGGGAGCTCCAAAATGATTGTCTCGGCCCGCGGGTCGCCGAGCTTGTCCGCCAAGACCAGCAGTGCGGCAGCGACACGTTGCCGGGCATTGTCAGCAGACAGGCGCCGGATGGTCTCCTGGGCCTGTTCCAAACGGTGGAGTACCTCATCGAGGACGGTCAGTCCCAGACGCGGATGGAGCTCTATGGCCTCTTGAAACACTGCGGCTGGTATTTCCAGGGCGCAGGAGTCGGTCAAGGCCATGGCACTGTCCGGGTACTGCGGTGGCCCCGAGATCCCCAATGTCCCGCACCCTTCACCGGGCCCCAGAATATTAAGCACGACGTCTTGGCCGTGGGCAGAAGGGCGGATCAACTTTGCCGCGCCCGAAGCCATGACAAACAGACTGCTCGCGTTCTCACCCTGGCGGTAGATCAACTCCCCACCACGGTAGCCGTGGGCCTGCACGTGAGACTCCAGGCTCATGATTTCAGCCGTCGTGAGGTCCATGAACAGGGGGACGCGTTGCAGAACTTCAAGGCGCACCGTACGCGAACACATGTGCGGGTCGCCTGACCACTGGGTCAGCCAGAGCCGTTGTCGCTCTCGCACGGGCCACCCCTTCATGCACGCTCACTGCCCGGCCCGGCGACATCGCGTCCCGTAGCGGTCTCCAGTTCGGTCGTGCCGGGCATGGGCCTTGGAGACCAAGTCTAGGTCCTCGGCCCTTTGCAACGGGCACGCGGTGGATGGCCCACATCGTGGACACCGCTGTGGCCATGGTGCCCCGTTCCACGGGTCGCGCTATAGACTCGTCAGCAGGGTTGCACTGACCGGTTGAATCAAAACAAGAAGGAACCGAGGGAGGCATCATGGCCAACGTCGAGCCAGCTATCACGAAGGCCTTGGAAGACGCCATTGCCGGCGACAAGGGGCGTTCCGCCGAGATTCTCGTTCGTGATGGGCCGCTCCGTCAGACAATCATCGGGCTCAGGGCCGGTCAGACGCTTGCCGAGCACAATTCCCCGCCCGCCGCAAGTATGTACCTCTTGCGTGGCCGAGTGCGGGTCACCGGCCAGGACCAGTCGGACGTGGTTGCTGGGGAGATCGTTGCACTGACCCACGTGCGCCACGGTGTCGAGGCGCTGGAGGACTCCGTGTTCCTGCTGACCACCGTGACCAGCCAGGTTGGTGGCAGCCACGGAGACAGCCCTCATGAGGGGCGCCAGGAGTAACATACGGTGAGGTCGCCGCAGGCGAACCGGTCCGGCCCCTCCCGGGAGGCGGTCGATGGTTCGTCCAGACTTTGACAATGGCGTCCACGGAAGCGCTCGCCGGGTCCATACTCGAGTATGTGGAGAACGCGCACCTACGGGGTGCGCCGCACGATGCTGTCCGCGGTCTCCGTCAGCCGCTCCACCAGGATCTGGGGCAGTTGTGAATCCGCCATCAGATCCTTGGCCCGTTGCTCAGCCTGTTCGGCCATGCGCTCGACTCCCGCTCTGGCCCCGCAGCGCTGCAGAATGTTCTTGGCCCGGGCCACGTCCGCGGCGTTCAATCCCACCGTAGCGGCCCGGTTGAGGATCTCCCGCAATTTGGGTTCGTACGGCCCGTTTTCCGCAAGCGAGATGAGCATGGTGCGCTTGCCCTCACGCAGGTCCGAGCCCGCCGATTTACCGGTCTGCTCCGGGTCGCCGAACACCCCCCGAAGATCGTCGACCAGTTGATATGCGGTGCCCATGGCCCGGCCGATGTCACCCAGGGCACTGACATCGGCCGACGGCGCCCCGCCCAGGACGGCACCGGCCTTGAGGGGCGCTTCAAAAGAGTACGCGGCGGTTTTCAAGCGCGTGGTCTGCAGAATGTCCCGGCTGGATACGGCCACGCCCGGGAGGGCGTGTTCGATGTACAGCAACTCACCGGCGGCGGATTTGAACACGGCTTCGTCCAAGATGGCCAGCAGCTTGATCAGTCGCGACTCCGGGGCGTGCGAGGTGGCGATCAATCGGTAGGCACCGGTGATCGCCAGGTCCCCGGCCAGGATCCCCACACTTCTCCCGTACTGCTTGGCGTGTTCGCGGCCCGCGGCCGCCATACCGGGCGCCGACGCGTGGGCTTTCGCAATCTGTTCCGCCGCGCGTTGTTCGGCCAAGGCGTGGACAGTCGGTTGCTGGCGGCGCATATCGTCCTGGTCGATCACGTCGTCATGGATGATCAGTCCGGTGTGGAGCAGCTCGAAGCCGGCGCCCACGGCATTGATGACCGGGCGTACCGGCCGAGCAGGGTAGGACTGCGTGGTCATCTGTAACAACTGCGGGCGCACGCCCTTGCCCCCGCCGGCCACCCGCGCAATGTCACGCCACAGATCCGCGAACCGAGGATTGACCTGCTCGGCGCGCTCAATGGCGTTGTTCAAGAAACCTTGGAGGGTCTTGGACGCGGTGAACTCCTCCACGGGCCGGCCGGTGCCGCTCTGCGTATAAGAGGAGTACTTTTTCATGCCCCTATTTCAGCACACCGCTCTGGCCGGCCGCGGTGAATCCCACGCGCAACCCCTCCACGCGGTAAGCGGCAAGCAACGCGTCCGTGAACAGCTCGGGCGTGGTCAGTTGTGTGATGTCGCGCTCGAACAATTCCCGCAGGAACACGTCCGTTTCCTGGATGGCCACAAAGTGGCCGGGGCACCGGTGAGCGCCGTCGCCGAATGCCGCGCCCTCGGGACGAACCCCGCGCGGGACCTCACGCCCGGGACAGACCTCCCGGGGCGCCTCGAAGACCTCGGTGTCCACGTTGGTGTCCTTGATGGACATTGTGATCATGTCACCGGCAGGAATCATGTAGCGCTGACCGCGGTGCTCGAGTTCGATGTCCTCGGTGGCGCGCCGGTAGAGCAGACCCACCACGGGTTCCAGGCGCAGGATGTCATGCAGGATCGCGTACCGCTCACCCTGGCCGGCCACTGTGTACCGCTCCAGCAGCTGTCGATTGTCCAGGAGGTGCCAGGCAGCCATCGCAATGAACTCGCGTGTGGTGACCATGCCTGCCGCCGCGTAGGTGAGGCACTCGGTGGCGATCTCGGTCAGGGTGTACTTCTGATCGAGCAGGTGCGAGATCACGTCTTCTCGGCGCTGCCTCTTGCGGGCTCTGACCGCCGGGCGAACATCGTGCCACGTGAAGGTGGCCACCGGCAGGCTGCCGACAGCCGAGCGGAGGGCAAACCATGCCTTGCGCCAGGGCGTGCGGGGCACCTCGGTGGGATCGCCCTCGGCGCCGAAAAGTTTCATGAGGCGCTCACCCATGGCGTCAGGATCGGTGCCGTCCAGGCCCACGATGTGGGCGGCCACGCGCACGGAGTACCCCATGGTCGCCTCACTCAGATCCAGCGAACCGGTGCGGTCCAGCTCGGTCATGGCCTCGCTGGCGTACCGGTCCATCAGCTCCCGGTAGGTGGTGTCCACGGTGGTCGGAGCGAAGAAGCGCGCGATCTTGGAGCGTTGTTCGCGGTGCTCGGGGCCGTCCGCGAACAGCACCGGGATGCGGGATTTGCGCAGCCCCGCGCGCGCCTGTTCGGCGCGGAAACCGGCCTGCGACGTCCCCTGGCTGCGCAGCACCTGACGTGCCAGCTCCAGTGACGTGATGCGCCAGGTGTCCCCCACACGCTCAAGGGGAACGTGGGTGTTCCATTCACCGTCGGTAGCTTTTCGCTGATCCGTGTCCCGGCTGGCGGTCCGCCCGGTCATCGGGCATGGGTTTGCGGTCGGGACACCCGCGGGGCCCTCCGGCGCAGTACGTTCGGCACTCACATGCCCATTGTCACTCACAAAAGCGCAGGTGGATACAGCGCGCCACACTCCCGATGCCGAGGGCACCCCGGATAAAATGAGGTGAGAGGTCGCCGGGAGCTGCGTCCGTAGCTTCCGCCTACGAAGCTGGAGCCGCCATGACAGCACCCGCCCCCGTACGTCCGAGTGGATCAGCACCCGTCACGCGGGCTGGTCACCGCAGCCGGTTCTCCTCCGTGGCCGCGAAGTACATCATGGCGATCACCGGCCTGATTTTCTCGGCCTATGTGCTGGTTCACATGATCGGCAACCTCAAGGTCTACCAGGGCCCCGAGGCCTTCAATTCCTACGCGCACTGGCTGCGCAACGCGTTTTATCCTGTGCTCCCGTACGAAGGGTTGCTGTGGATCCTGCGCGTGGTGCTGCTGGTCAGCGTGCTCGCGCACATTGTGTGCGCGCTCATTCTCAAGGCGCGTGCTCGTCGCGCTCGCGGCGGCGCCCGGGCCCCCAGCATTCGACGCCGCCGCGGCCTGGGACTTTCCGTGTTCGCCGGGCGGTCGATGCTGGTCACCGGCGTGGTGCTGCTGCTGTTCGTGATCTTCCATGTGCTGGACCTGACAACGGGCACGTCCCCCGCAGCGCCGGGAGGTTTTCAGGCCGCCACGCATGACACCTCCCATGCATACTCCAATCTGGTGGACTCGTTCAGCCGCTGGCCCGCCTCCCTGATCTACATACTGGCCATGCTCGCCCTGGCCCTGCACCTGCTCCACGGCCTGGTGAGCACGGTGTACGACCTGGGCATTGGTGTGGGTTCCACAGCCCGCAACATCCTGGCCGTCGTGGCTCTGCTGGTGGCCGTGGTGGTCGCCCTGGGCAACATCACCATTCCCGTGGCTGTTCTGACAGGACTGATTTCATGAGCTCCCCGCTGACCGAACGCGCCTCCGAACCACTGGACGGCGGCATTCCCCACGGCGATCCGGCCACGGCGTGGGCCCGCCGGAAACTCAACTACCAGCTGGTCAGCCCGCTGAACCGGCGCAAGTTCCGCGTGATCGTGGTGGGCACGGGACTGGCCGGGGCCGGCTGCGCTGCCGCGCTCGGGGAGCTGGGATACAGCGTCGTCGTGTACACCTTCCACGACGCCGCCCGCCGCGCCCATTCGGTAGCCGCCCAGGGCGGTATCAATGCGGCGCGCGCCAAGAAGGTGGACAACGATTCACTCGAGCGGTTCGTCAAGGACACCGTGAAGGGAGGGGATTTCCGCGGGCGGGAGGCGGACTGCTTCCGGCTGGGCGAGGAATCGGTGCGCGTGATCGACCACATGGACGCGATCGGCGCGCCCTTCGCACGCGAATACGGCGGTGAGTTGCGCACCCGCTCATTTGGTGGGGTGCAGGTTTCACGCACCTATTACACGCGCGGTCAGACGGGGCAGCAGCTGCAAGTGGCGGCGTCGCGGGCGCTGCAACGGCAGGTGGGCGCGGGCTCCGTGGACCTACGCACGCACCGCGAGATGCTGGACCTGATCGTGAAGGACGGCCGCGCGCAGGGCGTGGTGTGCCGCAATTTGTACACCGGCGAGATCGAAGCCGAGACCGCGCACGCCGTGGTGTTGTGCACGGGCGGCTACGGCAACGTGTATTTCCGCTCCACGCTCGCCCACAATTCCAATGTGACCGCGGCCTGGCGGGCGCACAAGCGCGGGGCGTATTTCGCCTCGCCCTCGTTCATCCAGTTCCACCCGACCGCGCTGCCGGTGAGTTCGCACTGGCAGTCCAAGACCACGCTGATGAGTGAGTCGCTGCGTAACGACGGTCGGATCTGGGTGCCCGCACGCGCCGGCGATGACCGCCCGCCCCATGAGATTCCGGAGGGCGAGCGCGATTACTACCTGGAGCGTAAGTACCCGGCGTACGGCAACCTGTCCCCGCGAGACATCTCGTCCCGGGCGGCACGCGAACAAATCGAGGCCGGCCACGGCGTGGGCCCGCTCAAGAACAGCGTGTATCTGGACTTCCGCGACGCCCTGGACCGGTTGGGCAAACCGACCATCAAGGAACGCTACGGGAACCTGTTCGCCATGTACTTCGACGCGACCGGTGAGGACCCCTACACCCAGCCGATGCGGATCGCGCCGGGCGCGCACTTCGCGATGGGCGGGCTGTGGAGCGACTACGACATGATGACCTCCGTCCCGGGGTTGTTCGTGGGCGGCGAGGCCGGGTGGGGCTATCACGGCGCCAATCGGCTGGGCGCCAACTCGTTGCTCTCCGCGTGCGTGGACGGCTGGTTCACCCTTCCGTTCTCGGTTCCCAACTTCTTGGCGTCGCACCTCGGTGCCGAGGCGCTGTCCCTGGACGACGCCGCCGTGCGCACCACGGTCGACGACGTCACGGCCCGCACGGGGCGGCTGCTCTCCATTGGCGGAACGCGCGGGGCGGATTCCTTCCACCGGCGCCTCGGCGACATTTTGTACACCGGTTGCGGGGTGTCCCGCACGGTGTCCGGGCTGGAGACGGCGCTGGCCGAGATCCGCTCCCTGCGTTCGGAGTTCTGGAGTGACCTGCGGGTTCCCGGAACGGGGCGGCAGTTGAACCAGGAACTTGAGCGCGCCGGGCGCGTGGCCGACTACCTGGAGATGGCCGAGCTCATGTGCCTTGATGCGCTGGACCGCGATGAGTCCTGCGGGGCGCACTTCCGCGAGGACCACCAGACCGAGGGCGGTGAGGCGCAGCGCGATGACGAGAACTGGGCGTTCGTGTCCGCGTGGGAACACGTACCCGGCACTGCGGAACACCCCGGAAAACCAGTGCGGCACACGGAGCCCCTTTCCTTCGAGGCAGTTCCGCTGCAGACCAGGAACTACACGTGATGTCCGCTCATGACCGCTTCCGGTTCGCGATGTGCGCAACCGTGGGAGGAGACCGACCGTGAAACTGACCCTTGACGTGTGGCGCCAAACATCCGGCGCAGACACCGGCGAGTTCGTCACGTACATCGTGGACGACGCCGCGGCGGAGATGTCCCTGCCCGAACTCCTGGATCGACTCAACGCGCAGCTCGTGGAGGAGGGCGAGGATCCGATTGCCTTCGACACCGATTGTCGCGAAGGCATTTGCGGCACGTGTGGCATCACCGTGGACGGCATCCCGCACGGCCCGGAGCCGCACACCCCCATGTGCCGCCAGCACCTGAGGTCCTTCTCGGACGGGGCTCACATCCGGCTGGAGCCGTTCCGATCGTCGGCGTTCCCGGTGGTGCGTGACCTCGTGGTGGACCGCTCCGCCATGGATCGCGTGGTGGCCTCGGGTGGTTTCGTGTCCGTGGACGCCGGAACCGCGCCGGACGCGGACACCCGCCAGATCCCGTTCGACATGGCCGAGCGAGCCCTGGATTTCTCGGCGTGCATCGGTTGTGGTGCGTGCATTGCGGCGTGCCCGAACGGGTCCTCGCATTTGTTCACAGGTTCACTGCTGACCCACCTGGCCACGCTCCCCCAGGGCAAGCCCGAACGCGGGCGACGAGCGCGCGGCGTAGTGGAATCCGCCGAGGAGGAGTTCGGCCCGTGCTCGGTCTACGGCGAATGCGCCGAGGTCTGCCCGGCTGGTATCCCGCTGTCAGCCATCAGTGCCGTGAACCGTGAGGCCGCCCGCGCCGCAGTTCGGCGGAACCGGGACGACTGATGGCCGCACAAAGGCGACCGCGCGAGCGGAAAGTTCGACCCCTGGCCCACCCCGAATGATTAGACCGCCGGGTTCAGCGCCAATGTGAGGGCAATGGCCAGCATGACCACGCCCACGAAAACGTCCACAATTCGCCAGGTCAACGGCGTGTTCAAGACCCGTGACAGCGCCTTGGCGCCGGCGCCCAGGGCAATGAACCAGATGACGGAGCCCGTGATGGCTCCGGCCGAGAAAACCCAGCGCTGGTCGCCCTGTTGGTTGGCCAGGTTGCCCAGCATGATCACGGTGTCCAGGTACACGTGGGGGTTCAGCCACGTCAGGGCCAGCGTGGTGAGCACCACGGATGTGCGGGAGCCGCCACCCTCTCCCGCTGCCTGCAGCCCCTGCGGCTTCATGGCCGAGCGGAACGATTGAATTGCAAAGCCCACCAGGTAGATCACGCCACCCCAGCGGAAGATTTCGAGCAGCCACGGCACGCGTTCGATCAGGAACCCGATTCCCGCGGTCCCCACGGAAATCAGGAACACGTCCGATGCAATACACAAGAGCACCACGGCCCATACGTGCTGACGTCGAATGCCCTGCCGCAGAACGAACGCGTTCTGGGCGCCGATCGCCACGATGAGGGCCAAGCCGGTCAGCATGCCGGGGATGAACACGGAAGTCACCCAACCAAACTAGTCCCTGTGGGTGACCACCCTGAAGCCCCGAATGCGTGCGACGTTACCTTGCTTACATCAGGACTATATTTCTCGCCCGCACCGTTATACTTTCCAAAGAAACAATTTCTCGGAAGGTGCGCGTGCGTCGTCGGCGTGAGTGCCCGAACCGGGAGAACACGAAAGGACGCATGATGACCGGGACCGCAACTGCTGACCTGACCGTGGCCATCGACCAGGACGCCGTGGACCGCTTGTTCTGCGACGCGCGCACCGCAAGCCACTTCACGGACGCCCCCGTGACCGATGAGCAGAAACGCACCATTTACGAACTCACCAAGATGGGCCCCACCGCGTTCAACTCCCAGCCCCTGCGCGTCACCTGGGTGGAGTCCCCCGAGGCCCGCGAGCGCCTGGTTCAGCACATGAGCCGCGGCAACCAGGAGAAGACCCGCAACGCCCCGCTGACCGCGATCCTCTCCTACGACGAGAACTGGCATGAGCACTTCCCCGAGTTCTTGCCGGCCGCCCCGCACATGAAGGGCATGTACGACGAAAACGACGACATGCGCATCACCAGCGGCAAAGCCAACTCGCACATCCAGGTGGGTTACTTCATCATTGCCGCCCGCACCGCCGGCCTGGCCGCCGGCCCCATGACCGGCTTCGACCCGGTCGGTGTGGACGAGGAGTTCTTCGAGGGCACCGGCAAGCATTCCATCGTGGTGGTCAACCTGGGCACCCCGGTCGAACCCGAGTACGCGCGTAACCCGCGCTTCAACGCCGAGGATGTCACCGAGACCATTTGATTTCCGCCCAGCTATGACGCGAGCCGGACCTGCCATTGAGGCGGGTCCGGCTCGTTTCAATGTTGGTGGAAATCTTGTGTTTCATGTCCCTCAGTCCCTGCGGGCGCCCGGGCGGGGTTGGTGTTTTCCCGTCATACCGCCGAGCGGGCTGGCGAGTTTCTCGAGAACGGGCATGGCGGCGTCGAGCGCGGCCAGTTCCTTGTCATCCAGCCGCGCAAGAACCTCGGCAACCACCTCGTTGCGGTGGCGGTCTTCAGCTGCAATCACGTTGTGGCCACGGCGCGTGAGCTTCACGAGAACCGCGCGAGCATCGGCGGGGTCTGGCCGGCGTTCCACCAGGCCAGCCTTCATGAGGCGGTCCACACTCTGGGTTGCGGTGGGCGTGCGAACTCCGAGGTTCGCTGCAATAGTCGTCATGCGCACCCCGCCGTCTGTCAACATGGACATGAGGCTGATCTGCTGACTGGTGAGCTCCCGCGTGTTGTCCATCCGCCGGAGAAAGAACACCCCGTGACGCAGCGCCGTTCGAAGTTTCTCAGCACTTTCAAGGGGCGCACGGCCCAGGGACCGGCTCTCAACGTCGGGAGTCTTCTCCATGGTTAGTTAACTTAACTTATGCTGCGGAAAATAGCAAGGTGGTCAAGGGCAGCACTGAGTATCCGGCAGCTACACAGCGCTATGTGACGTAAATGTTGAAATCGGCGCCGAATTCGGCACTTCCCTCACACCAGACTCACTCTCTCCAGTTACCTCACACGACACTCGCGAGCCCGGCATTTCCCTCACACCAGTCTCACCGAACCGGCGCATCCCGGTGGACGTCGACGCGCGGCTCACAAAATCTGCGCGAACCGCTTCACCCCCTCCCGGATCCGCACCGGCGAGACTCCGGAAAACGCGAGCCGCACGGCATCGGAGGGCCGACCGTCCTCGTAGCATGCGGAACCGGGCACCAGGACAATGCCCTGTTCGATCACGTCCCGCAGCAAATGATCATTCTCGGCCAGTCCGGGCACCGTGACCCACGTAAAGAAGCCTCCGGTCGGTTCCGTCCACGACGCGCGCTCGGGCATGAACTCCTCCAACGCTGCGTTCATGGCCTCCCACCGCTCCCGGTAGAGCCCCACCGCCCGGTCCAACGCCGGCCCCCACTGCTCGGAGCCCACCCACGCGGTCACCAGCGACTGCGCCAGATTGGACGGGTGGATCACCACGGATTCGGCCGCGATCTGCAACCGCCCGCGCACCTCCGGCGGCGCCACGAGCCAGCCTACCCGCAGCCCCGGGGCGAAAATCTTGGAGAAACTGCCCAGGTGAATCACGTGTTCCGGGTCCAGGCTGTGCATTGACCGCAACGGGCCGGAGCGGTCGAAGGACAGCAGCGCGTAGGGGTCGTCCTCCACGATCATCACGTCACGTTCGGCGCAGACCCGTACCAATTCACTGCGCCGCTCGGCCGGCATGCTCACGCCCGTGGGGTTCTGGTAGCTCGGGATCACGTACACGAACGGAACCCGTTTACCCTCGGCAGCCAGCTCATCCAGCGCGGTGGCGACATGCTCGGGATCCAGACCATGGTCATCGAGTTCCACGTGGCGGACGTCCACCTCGTACGCACCGAAGACACCCAGGGCGCCCACATAGGTGGGTCCCTCCGCGAGGACCACCTCCCCGGGGTTGCAGAACAGTTTGGTCACCAGGTCCAGGCCGGCCTGCGATCCCGTGGTGGGAAGCACATCCGCGGAGGTGATATTCGAACCACCCCGGGACATGAGGTGCACGACCAGGTCTCGCAACGGCGTCGTCCCCGCGCCGGAACCGTACTGCAGAATCTCCCCGGCCCGTTCGGCCAACAGAGAGGACGCCAGGGCACCGATGTCCCCGCCGGGCAACACGGACAGGTCCGGGTTTCCGCCGGCCAGCGAGACCACGGACGGGTCCATGGCGGTTTCGAACACCGCACGCACCGGTGAGGGGCGGAACTCCGCCGCGCGTGCTGCAAACTCCACCGTCACTTCCCCGCTCCGTACCGCGCGCCGGAGATGCCGTACGCCGGACCGTCGGGGGCGGCGTCGGGGCCCAGGCTGATGAGCGTGATCAGCTCGTAAACCACGTGAGCCGCGGCAATACCGGTGATCTCCGCGTGATCATAGGCGGGGGCGACCTCCACGACATCGCACGCGACCACGTCCAGGCCACGCAGGCCGCGCAGGATCTCCAGAACCTCGCGGCTGGTCATGCCGCCAGCCTCGGGAGTGCCGGTGCCGGGTGCGTGGGCGGGATCCAGGACGTCGATGTCGAGGGAGACGTAGAGCGGGCGCCCGCCCACGTGCTCGCGCAGGGTGCGCACCACCTCATCCACGCCGGAGCGCATGATGTCAGCGGAGGAGACGATCCGGAAACCGAAGGACGCGTCGTCCTCCAGGTCCTTGGTCCCGTAGAGCGGTCCGCGGGTGCCCACGTGTATGACGGCGTCCGTGTCGATGATGCCCTCTTCGAACGCGCGGCGGAACGGTGTGCCGTGCGTGAACTCCGCACCGAAATAGGTGTCCCACGTGTCCAGGTGCGCGTCGAAATGCAGCAGCGCGATCTTGCCGTGCCGGGAATGAGCGGCACGCATCAGAGGCAGCGCAATGGTGTGATCCCCACCGATGGCCACGATCTTGGTGTCCGAACCCATGAGTTCCAGCGCGCCGGTCTCAATGGCCGAAATCGCGTCCTTGATGTCGAACGGGTTACCCACCAGGTCCCCGGCGTCCGCGACCTGCAGGTGCGCGAACGGCGAATGGTTCTGAGCCGGGTTGTAGGGGCGCAGCAGCCGTGAGGATTCCCGCACGTGATTGGGGCCGAAACGCGCGCCGGAGCGGTAGGAGACGCCGGAGTCGAACGGGATTCCAACCACGGCAATGTCCGTGTGGTCGACCTGATCCGTGCGCGGCAAGCGGGCGAACGTGGCGGGTCCAGCCCACCGCGGGGTGAGGGCGGCGTTGACCGGGCCCACACGTTCGTGCCCGTCAGCCGTGGTTTCCACAATGCGTTCCGGTTCCATGGGTTCTCCCTTCCTCCCGAGGATCACTCGGGGCACCACACGCTCCGGGGGCGACCAGGATGTGGTCGGCTCGGAGTCTCAGCAGTGCTATTTTTTTGTGACCTAGTGCATAAACCCTATGCCCTGGACCCGTTTCGCGAGCTCATCCCCGCGCGTCACGGCAGCCCCCGCCGTGCCCCAAGGAGAACCCTTCATGAATGTTCTTGTCATCGTGCTGTACCTGGTGGCCATGGTGGTCATCGGCCTGTGGGCGGCACGCCGGGCCAAGACGGCCACGGATTACCGCGTGGCCGGCCGGCGGCTCGGCCCCGGTCTGTACACCTCCACCATGGCCGCGGTGGTCCTGGGCGGTGCGTCCACCGTGGGCGGCGTGGGTTTGGGCTACCAGTACGGGATCTCCGGCATGTGGCTCGTGGTCGCCATCGCCACCGGCCTGGCCGCGCTGAGCCTCTTCTTCGCCGGGCGCATCCAGTCGCTCAAGGTCTTCACGGTCTCGCAGATGCTGCAGTTGCGCTATGGGGACCGCGGCGGTGCCAGCGCGTCGTCGTTCGTGATGCTTGCCTACACGCTGATGATCTCGGTGACCTCCACGGCGGCCTACGCGTCGATTTTCTCCGTGCTGTTCCCCATTTCCCGCCCGTGGGCCATTCTGCTGGGCGGTGCCGTGGTGATCGCGTATTCCGTGCTGGGCGGCATGTGGTCCATTACCCTCACCGACTTGATGCAGTTCGTGTTCATGACCGTGGGCATGTTCCTGGTCCTGCTGCCGTTCTCGATCTCCGCCGCCGGCGGCATTTCCGGGCTGACCGAGCGGCTCGACTCCACTTACTTCGAGTGGGGCTCCATGGGCTCCCAGGCAATCATCACGCAGTTCGTGGTCTACGGCTTTGGCATGCTGATCGGCCAGGACATCTGGCAGCGTGTCTTCACGGCACGTTCGCCGCAGGTCGCGCGGTGGGCCGGTCTGGGTGCCGCCGTTTACGTGGCTCTGTACGGTGTGGCCGGTGCGCTCATCGGCACCGCCGCGGCGGCCGTGCTTCCCAATCTCTCCGTACCAGAAGAGGCGTTCGCCGCCATGGCCCAGATGCACGTTCCCGCCGGCCTGGGTGGCGTGGTGCTCGCCGCCGGTGTCGCGGCCATGATGTCCACGGCCTCCGGCGCCATGATCGCCGCCTCCACGGTGGCCCGCGTTGACGTGGTCCCCACCCTCAAGGATCTGTTCGGGGCTTCCCCCGACGACGTCGCTCGCGCCCGCTCCGAGGACGCCTCCGTTTTCAAGGACCGCGTCTACGTGGTGGTCGTGGGACTGGTGGTCACGTTCGTCTCCATGCTGGTCCCGTCCACCGTGGTGGCCCTGACCATTGCGTACAACGTGCTGGTTGGCGGGCTGTTGGTCGCCATTCTGGGCGGGCTGGTCTGGAAGCGCGGCACGGCAATGGGCGCGGCCGGATCCATGGCCGTGGGCTCATTGGTCACACTGGTGTCGATGGCTGCGTTCGGTGTGCTCGCCAACTCCCCCATTTACCTGGGTCTCCTGACCTCGCTGCTCGTGTACGTAGTGGTGTCACTGCTGACCAAGCGCACCTCGACGGAGGTTTCCGCCAAGTGGTCCCGCCGGATCAAGGAGGCCACGTCCTGAGCGAGAACCCAGGCCCATGGCGGTCCCGGAGAGTTGAGATATCAGGGATGCATACGGTTCGGCTGCCGTAATCCCTGGTCATTCTTGGCGGGCGCGGTTAGCCTGGTAAGCATGCTGATGGTAACGCGCCTCGACCCACCATGGGTCCGGCCACATCGGCGTGACCTCTAGGAGGATCACGTGTTCACTCATCGCCAAACACTTCAGTACAACTCCACCCCCGAAGCCCCTGACGCGGTCTACGCCCGCAAGCTACAAGAGGTGATCGGTGGTCAGTACGGGGAAATCACCGTGGCCATGCAGTACAGCTTCCAGGCATGGAACGCTCATATTCCCGGTAAGTACCGGGACATGCTCTTCGGCACCGCCGCCGAGGAGTTCGGCCACGTGGAAATGCTCGCCACCATGGTTGCCCAGCTGTTGGAAAAGGCACCCCTGGGCATCACGGAGGAAGCCATTCAGAACGACCCCGCCGTGGCCGCCGTGATCGGTGGCACCGATGTGCAGCACGGGATCGTCGCCGGCGCCGGTGCCCGCCCCGTGGACTCGATGGGCAACCCATGGTCCGGCTCCTACGTCACCGCCAGCGGTAACCTCCTGGCGGACATGACGTCCAACATCAACGCCGAGATGCAGGGCCGCACCCAGGTGGCAAGGCTCTACCACATGACCGACGACCACGGGATCCGGGACATGCTCTCGTTCCTGCTGGCCCGCGACACCATGCACCAGAACCAGTGGGTCGCAGCGGTCAAGGAACTTCAGGAGGACGGGCTGGAGGAGATGCCCACGCCGTCGAACTTCCCGCAGTCCAAGGAGGCCACCGAGTACTCCTACGACTACTACAACTTCTCGGACGGGCCCGCCGCCGCCGAGGGCTCCTGGGCCTCGGGACCCACTCCCGACGGCAAGGGAACCTTCGGGTACCAGGCCGAGCCGATGGCCGGGGTGCCGATGCCGCCGCCCACCCACCCGGATGCCCGTTTCTACGGAACCACCGAGCAGCCCAATATGGTGGAGAAGGCTGCCGGCAGGATCCAGGACAAGCTCAACAAGGAGTAGTCTCCGCGCGTTCATTGCTTGAGAGCGGCTCCTCGCCACGGGCGGGGGGCCGCTCCTCCATATCCTGGGCTTTGCCTCCGAGGACACGAGACGGTGGGTGGCGTGGTGGCTCCCGCGTGCCGCGCCCTTTACAGTGCTGAACATCACTACTTCTGGAAGGACGTCGCCTCGTGACCACTCAGACCGAAGCACCCGAGCGCACCCAACACCCGGAGCGCACCGTGGCTCGCGCGGTCCTGGAGACCCTGCGCGGCTACGGGATCGACACGGTGTTCGGCATTCCGGGCACGCACTCGCTCGAGTTCTACCGGCCGCTGCGCGCGCTGGGGATCCGGGCGATCACCACGCGGCACGAGCAGGGCGCGTCCTACGGCGCGGACGGCTGGTCGCAGATGCGCGGGCTGCCGGGCGTGGTCATCACGACCTCCGGGCCGGGGCTGCTGAATTCGCTCTCCGGTGCGGCCACCGCCTACGCCGAATCCCGACCCATGATCCTGCTGTCCCCGGGACGCCCGGTGGGGCAGGATTTCCGGGACATCGGGTCGCTGCACGAGACCAAGAACCCTTCCGCGGCCGTCAACGCCATCGTGGGTCAGTCCCGCCGCGTGACCTCCGGGGCCGAGGCCGTGATCATGATTCACGACGCCATGCGCGACTTCACCCACTCCCGCCCGCGGCCCATCCACATTGAAATTCCGCTGGACATTCTGGAGGGCCCGGCGGACGTTCCCGCCTCAGCTACTGCCCCGCGCCCCCTGGGTGCACCGCAACCCGCACCGGCGTCCGACGTCGCCGCGGCGGCTACCGCTCTCGCCGCAGCGTCCCGCCCGGTCATCTTGGCCGGCGGTGGCTCGTTGGCCGCGGGCCCCCGGTTGCTGGAGCTGGCCGAGCTGCTCGAAGCTCCCGTGATCACCACGACCAACGGTAAGGGCGCGATCCCGGAAAAGCACCGGTTGTCCCTGGGCGCGGACCTTCGACTGAGCACCGCGCATTCATTCCTGCGCACCGCCGATGCCCTGTTGGTCATCGGCTCCAAGGTGGGCGAGGCGGAGCTGTGGGGCGGCGACATCACCCCCCGGGGCCCGATCATTCGCGTGGACATCATGCGCGATCAAATGCTGTGCAACCTCACGCCGGACATCGAGGTTCCCGGCAATTCGTCCGCCGTGGTGTCGCAGTTGCTGGAGGCGCTGCGCGCGGAAGGTGGGAGCGGCGTCGGCGAGCGCGAAGCCCCGGATTTACGGGAAGTCTTCGACGCCATGGACAACGAGGGCCGCCAGTGGGCTCCGGACCTGGCCGCGCTCAACGAGACGATCATGGAGGTGGTCCCGGACAACACGATCATGGCCGGCGACTCGTCCCAGGTGACGTACATGGGGTCCACCACGTTCTTCCGCGCACCCACCCCGCACTCGCTGCTGTACATGGGCACGTACGCAACCCTGGGTTACGGACTGCCCGCGGCGATCGGTGCCAAGTTGGCCGCCCCGGATCGTCCGGTGGTGTGCCTGCTGGGCGACGGTGCCCTGATGTTCAGCATCCAGGAACTGATGACCGCGGTGGAACTCGACCTGGACCTGCCGATCATTTGCGTGGACAACGGGGGGTACGGCGAGATTCGGCAGGGCATGGTGGACCGTGACATCGACCCGTTGGCCGTGGACCTCGAACAGCCGGATTGGGTGCAGCTCGCGGAAGCCTTCGGCGCTACCGGGCTGTCCGCCACCATGGACAGTCTGGCATCCACCGTGGAACAGGCCCTGAGCATCTCCGGCCCGAGCCTGGTGCACCTACGAATCTGAGCCCGTAGTCACCCGCAACCTGATTGACGTTAGGACCACCCGCCACCGTAGTCCGTCATCTGATCGACGATAACGCCCAGAAACTCGGAAAGTTTGGTTGAAATGTCGATCAGATGACGCCGTGGCGAGTGCAAGGTTCGTAACGTCGATCAGCGCGGGTTTGTGACGTGCCAGCGACCCCTATGCCGCGGCTGCTCCCAGGTACCCGTTGGGATCCAGAACAAACTTGGTGGCCGCACCGCGATCGAATTGCTCGTACCCCTGGGGTGCATCCTCCAGGGGAATCGCCACGGCATTGACCGCCTTGGCGATGTGGATCCGGTCGTGCAGGATGGCCATCATCAGCTGCCGGTTGTACTTCATGACGGGGCACTGACCCGTGGTGAAGGCCAGGGACTTCGCCCAACCCGTACCCAGGGACAGGGACAGGGATCCCTTTTGCGAAGCCTCATCAATGCCGCCCGGATCGCCGGTAACGTAAAGCCCCGGAATGCCGAGTTCGCCGCCCGCGCGAGTGATATCCATGAGTGAGTTGAGCACGGTGGCGGGCGCTTCTTCGGCGTCCTTGCCGTGACCGCGCGCCTCGAAACCAACCGCGTCAATGGCGCAATCCACCTCGGGGACGCCCAGAATCTGCTCAATCTGATCCTGCGGATCACCCTCCGTGAGGTTGACCGTCTCGCACCCGAAACTGCGGGCCTGCGCCAGTCGATCCTCATTCATATCGGCCACGATGACCACGGCCGCACCGAGCAGCAACGCCGACGCCGCCGCGGCAAGCCCCACGGGCCCCGCACCGGCGATGTACACGGTCGAACCAACCGTGACCCCGGAGGTCACGGCACCGTGGAACCCTGTGGGCAGAATGTCCGAGAGCATGGTCAGGTCCATGATTTTCTCCAGGGCCTGGTCCCGATCGGGGAACTTCAACAGGTTCCAGTCCGCGTAGGGCACCAGGACGTACTGCGCTTGTCCTCCGACCCAGCCGCCCATGTCGACGTAACCGTAGGCGGAACCCGGACGGTCCGGGTTCACATTCAAACAAATGCCCGTTTTGCGTTCCTTACAGTTGCGGCACCGACCGCAGGAAATGTTGAACGGGACCGAGCAAATGTCACCGACCTTGATGAACTCGACACCGGGCCCCACCTCGACGACTTCTCCGGTGATTTCATGTCCCAGGACCAGATCCTGGGGAGCCGTGGTTCGACCGCGCACCATGTGCTGATCGGAGCCGCAAATGTTGGTGGCAATGGTTTTCAGAATGACGCCGTGGGGAACCTTGCGCCCCACATTGGCCGGGTTCACGCCCGGACCGTCCTTGAGTTCGAACTCCGGGTAGGGGGTGTCAATGACTTGGACCTTGCCTGGACCTTCGTAAGCAACCGCTCGATTGTCGGCCATAACGGATCTTCCTCCCGATGAGCTACATGCGTGCTTTTTTGTGATGTGAATCACACACGGTCCTGTCCATCGTACTCCCCGGGCTTCTATGGTTAATGCATGAACCGGCCGTTCACATCACTCGTGAAGAAGATCCTCAACGCCCGTGGGGGCAGACCAGAGGCATTCCTGGTTTTCCAACACCACCCCGAGACCTCTGATGCACCACTCGTGGCACTCACCCGCACTGAGTTCACTGCCCGCGCCATCGAGAAGCAACAACTGTCCGTCCGGCCCACGTATCGCGTGACGTGGCAGCGCTTCACCATTCCTGACGCGACCGCAGTGGGCGACGGCGACCAGCTGTTCGTTGTTGTCGAGGGCAACCGCAGCCGGCATTCCCATGCGCCGGTGGAGCGCAACCCGAAACCACTGGGCGTTTTCGCCACCGAGAAGGCCGCACAACAGGTCAACGGCGCAAAACACCTCCGGGCGGTGACCGTTGGCTGGCAGGACCTCAATGTGTGGGATCACCTGGACCGATCATGAAAACCGCAGACACTCCTGCTATCCATGACTCATGACCCGGGCCGCTGAACACTTCGACATTCTCATTATCGGCGCCGGCCTGAGTGGTATTGGCGCGGCCTGCATACTGAGTCGGGACCACCCGCACAAGACCATTGGCATTCTGGAGTCCCGCTGCGCCACGGGAGGTACATGGGACTTGTTCCGCTACCCCGGTGTGCGCGCAGATTCGGATCTGTATACCTTTGGCTACGGATTTCGGCCGTGGAGCGGGCCGCAGTCCATTGCGGAGGGCTCGGCCATCCTGCAGTACATCCGTGAGACCGCCGACGAGTACGGCGTGAACGATCTCATTCGTTTCAACCAGCGCATGGTTGCCGCGGACTGGTCCACCCGGCACGGTCACTGGTGCGTCACCGTGGAACGTACCGCCGCACCTGTTGACCGCGGCTCCGACCTCGACCACGGCGCTCGGCGGCCCTCCGCGCGGGGCCCCGCCGCGGCGTCGTCGGCGACAAGCGAACCCTCCGGAAAGGGCGAGTATCTGGAGCTGACGGCATCCTGGCTTTTCAACGCAACCGGCTATTACCGCTACGACAAACCCAACGAGCCGGACATCAGGGGCCTGCGGCACTTCGCGGGCACGGTGGTGCACCCGCAATTGTGGCCCCGGGACATGGCGGTCGCGGGTAAGAACGTGGTGGTCATCGGCAGTGGTGCCACCGCCGTCTCACTGCTGCCGGCGCTCGTGGACCGGGGCGCGGACGTGACCATGGTGCAACGCACGCCCAGTTACATCATTCCCGTTCCCACGCAGAATCGGCTGGCCAAGGCGCTGAAGCCTCGCCTGGGTGAGGAGCGGACCGCGCACGTGGCCCGAGCGGTCGCCACGCGCCAGCAGCGGCTGCTCTGGAAGACGAGCAAGATCGCGCCGCACCTGGTCAAAGGCGCGATCGCGGCCGTCAACAAGACGCAACTGCCCGACCACGTGTCCGTCAGGGAGCATTTCAATCCGCCCTACAAACCATGGGATCAACGCGTGTGTGTGGCTCCCGGCGGGGATTTCCACCGTGCCCTGAAATCCGAGCGCGGTCACGTGGTCACGGGGAGCATCGACGAAATCACCGAGTCCGGCGTGCGCATGGAGAACGGCCAGCACATCCCCGCGGACCTCCTGATCACGGCCACCGGGTTCAATGTGTTGCTGTTCGGCGGGGCCCGATTCAGTATTGACGGCGCGCCCGTGGACCTCACCGAAAAAATCGCCTACCGCGGCGTCATGCTCAGTGACATGCCCAACTTCGCGTTCGCCATCGGGTACACCAATGCGTCCTGGACGCTCAAGATCGGTTTGCTCGTGGACTGGTTTTCTCGCCTCCTCGCGCACATGGACGGGATCGGTGCGACCTCCGTGCGGCCGGTCGCGCCGGAAGGCCTCCCCACCAAGCCCCTGCTCGACTTCGACGCCGGGTACGTCCAGCGCGCCCTCGACGGCCTGCCTCAACAAGGCACCCGCAGTCCGTGGCTGATGTCCATGAGCTACCTCGCGGATCGCCGCGAGCTCAGATCACGGCCCGTGGTCGACGAGTTCTTGCGGTTCGACGACGCCGCCGCCCCCGTTCTCGAGGAACTCCCGACCCTGCTCGCGGGGCCGGGAGACAAGGGGGCGGAACACATCGTGGACCTCGGAGACGGCCGCACCATGTGCGTTCGCATGGACGGCCCCGAGGACGGACCGGTGGTCATCATGATCACCGGCTTGGCGTTCGACCTCACCGCGTGGCCCATTTCCTTCCTGAAGTCCCTGGTCATGGAGGGATTTCGTGTGGTGCGTATCGACAACCGGGACGAGGGCCGCTCGTTCCGCGCCACGTCCAAGGCGCCGTCGGTGCGGCAGTTGCTGAGCGGTGATCTCCCCGAGGGTCAATACACCGTGGAGGACATGAGCGAGGACGTCGCGGACACCATGCGGGCACTGGGAGTGGATCGCGCGGACGTCATCGGCTTTTCACTGGGCGGGATGATCGCGCAGTCGCTGGCCGCTCACCACCCGGAGCTGGTCCGCCGTCTCGTGTCCCTGTGTTCAACCACCGGCGACCCCGAGGTGGGGACCACCACAACGTCCACGGCGGCCATGCTGATGCTTCCGGGAGCCCCCAACCGGTCCGTGTACATCCGAGGCCGCGTGATCATCGGGCGCCACTTGGCCGGACCGGGTTACCCCATCGACGAGGCCTACGAGGCACAGTTGGCCGCCGCCCATTGGGATCGCAGCCTCGACCCGCACGGGGAATCCGCGGCCATGCGGCGTCAGATCGGTGCCATTCGCGCCTCCGGAAACCGTGCCGAGGTGCTCGCGGACATCACCGCCCCCACCCTGGTGATCCACGGTGACAAGGACAAGATCGTGCGCCCGGACGGGGGCCCGGCCACCGCGGACGCCATCCCCGGGGCAACATTCATCGAGATCCCCGGAATGGGTCACCAACTCCACCCCGCGTTGATGCCCACCCTGCTGGGTTACGTCAACGAACACCTCGTGGCACCGCAACAGCGCCCCACTTCATGATCCCGATGCACACCACCGACCCGACCGCACCCCACACCACCAGCGTGGGGGTCAGAAGCGTGATGATTTCCAGCAACGGCGGAACCACCACGCAAATCAACCCGATCAGCACGGCCGAAGGTCTCAGCCGAAGTTTGCCCCACGGTGTCGCAGAGGCCCGCTCAACCCTGACCAGCGCGGCGGCCACCGCGAGCACTGCGGCCCAGCACACCACCGCCAGGGGAACCCGCAGCAACCACCACGCCCACGAACCAGGAACCGGATCGTAACCGCCCGTGAAGTGCCACGCGGCCATGACCAGAATGATCACCGGTAGGTGCCACAGATAAATGGTCATGGCGCGCGTTCCCACCGCGACCACGACCGCTTGCGCCACGCGCCAACGCATGAGGCGGTTGAGCGCGGGGGTGCACACCTGCAGCACGCACGCCTGGGCCAGACCCAGCAAGACCATGCACAGCGTGGGTGGGTTCAGATTGGTGAGCATGTCCGGCGCGTACCGCCCGGAGACCACGCACACGGCCAGCAGTCCGTAGCAGAGCGCCGCGATTGCAAGTAGGGTGACCGTGCGACGCGCGGCGAACCAGCCGTCCGCCCGGAAGAACCCGAGTTGCTGAATCAGCGGCCACACGAACAGCATGTTCAACAGCCCCCACCACTGTTGGTCCGTGGCGATCCGCAGCAGATCCACGGCCACCACGCAGGAGAGCAGGAACCAGCACCACACCCAGCCCATGCGCTCGTGCACATCCAAGAACGTGGGGGCCAACGCCTGCGAAATCAAGTAGGCGGCCAGGAACCACAGGGGCATACCCATGCCGGAGAGCGCGAACGTCACCAGCTCCTCGCCGACACCGGCCGCCAACGCAATCCATGCACCGGCCGCGAAGACCAACCACAGCACGGCCGCGGGTTGCATGAGTCGCAGGGTGCGTTCGCGAACGTACTCGGCCGGTGCCGCTCCCCTGGCCCGACGCCGCCGGATCGCCCCCGCGGTGGCCACCCCACCGACCACGAAGAACAGCGGCATGACCTGCGCGATCCACGTGGCCCACCAGTACCAGGGCTGTTCGGTGGGAACCATGACGGAGCGCAGTTCCCCGGTGTCCGGGTCTGCCGTGAGGGTCACCATGAGTATGTGAATGAACACCACGGCAATCACACAGCCCACTCTGGCGGCGTCCGCCGCGAGGTCCCGCTCCGCGAGTGCCACAGAACCGGCGGCCCGGGTGGGGGCGGAGTGGGTTTGCACACCGTCGCTCATGAAAAGCAGTGTAAGCAGAGACGATGACCGCCGGGCACATCTGAGGGGCCGGCAGCGCCTCCGAGCCCCGCAAACAAGGTGCTGACGGCCCCTCAGATGCAGGTCACGGCCCCGGCGGACCCAGCGTCCACGCGCGGAGGTGGGGAAAACCCCACCTCGACTCGGTGGCTAACTCTGGCGCGGAAAACAGGGGCAAAACGTAGCGTTGTGGCCATGAGCACTCCAGACCCGCGCCGGACTCCCCCGTGGGAACCCACGGAAGCGATTCCGGCAGACACAGCGCACACCCGTCCACTTCCACCGCACGGAACACCGCAGCCCCCGCAGAACAAGCAACTTTCGCGCGGCTCTACGCCTACTCAGGCCTCCTCCCCCGAGTGGAGTGCCTTTTCCCCCAGGACCATGTTCTTCGGAACGCTCGATCTGGTGATCGATGCGCTGTTGAACTTCTTCTGGGTCGTGGTGATCGGCACGCTGATCGTCACCGGTATCGCCATGATCCCCGCGGTGGGCCTGGGACTGCTGGTCCTGGCCGGAACCGTGTACGTGATCTGGGCGGCGGTGTGGCTGGAACGGCGGCGATCGGCGTCGTCATTCGGTCTGGACCTGCGTGACCCGCAGCGACGCCGCACCCCGCGCACGGACTGGGTGCGGGTGCCCCACCAACTGTGGTTGGACGCGACCGACGGTTCCATGTGGTTGGGATTCCTGCACCTGATCCTCACCTTCATTCTGGGTGTGCTCTCCGCCATCTCGCTGGTGATGATCGGCGCCGGCATCGTGGGCGCGTTGTCACCTCTGTTCGCCCCGGCGGACTCCCTTGCGCAGCGCTTCTTCGTGCCCGTACCCGGGTGGCCCGAGTGGTCCGGTGTGCTGGCAAGCATCCTGACCGCCCTCATCGGTCTGGTCCTACTGGCTCTGCTCACCCTGGCCCACCGTGGCCTGTCCGCCACGCTGCTGCGGCTGAGCGAGGCGGCTGCTCTTCGGCGTGAGGCGGACGAGTCCCGCCGTCAGGTCGAGTACGCGACCGAGGCCCGCGAATCCGCGGTCCGCGGCGCTCACACCGAACGCTCCCGCATTGAACGCGACCTGCACGACGGCGTTCAGCCCCAGTTGGTCTCGGTGGCCATGAACCTGTCGATGGCCAAGTCACGCGTCGATACGGACCCCGCCGCGGCCAAGGAACTGATCACCGAGGCCCACGGCACCACCAAGGCCGCAATCACCGAGTTACGCCGCCTGGCGCGTGGTTTTCACCCCGCCGTTCTACAGGACCGCGGGCTCGACGCCGCCATCTCGGCCGTGGCCGCTCAGGCCTCGTTCCCCGTCACGGTGAACGTGAACGTCCCGCGGCTGAAGCCGGAAACCGAGGCCGCTGTGTACTTCGCGGTGTCCGAGTCTTTGACCAACGCCGTCAAACATTCCGGCGCCCGCACGGCTGACGTGGCCGTGTCCCTCCAGGACGGTGACGTTCCCGGGACCTCCACCGTGGTGGCCGGAATTCGCGACTACGGCCGCGGCGGCGCACACGTGGTACCCGGTGGTGGACTGTCCGGGATCGAGGATCGGATCCGTTCCGCGGGAGGCCAGTTCTTCTTGAACTCCCCCACCGGCGGTCCCACCGAAGTAATCGTGCAGCTACCGCTGGGCGCACCCGCCCGCCGCGATACCAACGTGCCTGCCGGCAACCGGGGTGCGAGCGGCGTCGTCGAAAATCAAGGAGCGTGACGCCGTGCGTATCGTGATCGCCGAAGACGCCGTGTTGCTGCGGGCCGGTCTGGTCCGTCTGCTCACCGACGCCGGTCACCAGGTGATTGCCGAGACCGACACCGCCGAGGGCCTCGTGAAGGCCGTGGAGGAACACCACCCGGACTTCGCGCTGGTGGACGTGCGACTCCCGCCCTCGTTCACCGACGAGGGAATTCGCGCCGCGGTGCTCATCCGCTCCGCCTACCCCGAGGTGGCCGTGCTCGTGCTCTCCCAATACGTGGAGGAGCGCTACGCCTCCGAACTGATCGCCTCTCGCCGCGAGGGTCTGGGGTATTTGCTCAAGGATCGCGTGGCGGACGTGGACCAGTTCCTGGAATCCGTGCAGACCGTGGGCCAGGGCGGGACCGTGCTGGACCCGGAGGTACTGACCCAGATCCTGGTGCGCTCCCGACAACGCGAGGACCTGCAACTGCTCTCGCCCCGCGAGCGCGAAGTGCTGGGGCTGATGGCGCAGGGCCTGTCCAACGCGTCGATTGCCACCAACCTGTATTTGACCGAATCGGCCGTGGAGAAGCACATCGGCTCGATCTTCATGAAGCTCGGGGTGACGTCAGCGACCGGCAACCGCCGCGTGCTGGCCGTTCTCAAGTACCTGGGCTACCCGGATCACTCTTTTTAGGACACCGCCATGAGCACACAATTTCCCCCTTCCCAGCCCGACGGCGCTCCCCACGGATCACCCGACCCCTCACCCGACCGGGCGCGCCAGTCCGCGCCCACCGCGGGGCCGCACCCCACCAATCCACCCATCAGCCGGGGCCAACGCCGCGGCTGGAACACCGCGACCGGCATCATTGGCGGCCTGTGCGCACTGTCCTTGCTGGTGGGCGGCGCGGGAGCTGCGGCCGCTGCGGTAATGACCCAGGAACGCTCGGACACCTGGACGGCCTCCTCGGATGCATCACGTATCGAGGTGGACGCCCAGAGCGCCAACGTTCACGTTGTCACCAGTCCCACCGCCGAACACGTGGCGGTCGAGTGGCAGGAAATCGGCTGGGGATTGGACGATCAACGCAGCCCGCGGGAAGCGGACGGCGTGATTCGCGTTGCCGCCCCCGAACAGTCCTCACGGTGGAACGGCGGCATCAACAACATTCGGATCACCGTTCCCGAGGACGATTCCCTCGCGTCCCTGGACCTCAGGGCGACCCACGGGATCGTGGACATTTCCGGCGCATTCGACCGGGTCGACCTCAGCTCCGACTACGGCTCCCTGAGCGGTCATTCCGTGAAGGCCAAGGAGCTGGGGGCTCGCACCGTCAACGGTCAGGTACTGCTGGACGGCGTGGAGGTCAGCGACCGCCTGGACGCCCACACGCGTAACGGCCTCACGTCCGTCCGCGTGAGCGGCACTGCACCCAAGCAGACGTCCGTGACCGCCGAGAACGGGGTCTACGAACTCAAGTTGCCCACCGCCGACTACTGGTACCCCGCCAACTCGCAGCAGAGTTTCGCCGACCCGCGCTCACCCGAGACGGTCACGCCGGAGTGGAGCCGACACAACGGGTCGTTCGATTCGAGTTTCGACGATTACGACGCTGCGCCGTCACCTGCCGTGAGCCCCTCGACCACCGCGGGCGGGTCGCCCAGCGCTTCCCCGAGCACCGGGGCGTCGAACACGCCCGGTGCGGCGCCGTCGAACTCCGCACGTGACCGGTCCGGGTTCGTCACGGCGTGGAGCTCCCAGGAGGCTTGCGCATCCGCACCCGGCGATCGACCGTGTCTGTTCGTGGCCGGTGAGCCCGTCAGCTCCCAGGACAGCGCGGACATGCGCTACTGGCGCGAACAGTGGAACTCCGCCTACGACGATGCCATGACCAACGACCCGTGGAATGATGTGGACAACTGAGCGGGTGAGAACCGGCCGAGTTCCATGGGCATAGGCCAACGCACGCGGGTCCGTACCTCCGAGTGAGGCGCGGACCCGCGTTTTCGGTGGCTGGGCTGGGGCCCTACGCTGGTTCCCGTGAGCCCTTCCCACATCCTTAGAGCCCGCATTGCGGTGTCGTTGTTGTTCATGACCAACGGCGCGATTTACGCGAACCTGCTGCCGCGGTTCCCCGAGATCAAGGACATGTTCGAACTGTCCAACGCCATGTACGGGCTGGTGCTGATTGCCCTACCCATTGGCGGTGTGGTGGCGGGGCCGCTGCCCGCGCCGATCATTCGGCGCTTCGGAACGGCGCCCGCCGCGGCGGTCGGTTCGGTGCTGTTGGCCGGCGCCGTGTTCTTTGCCGGGTCCATTCCCCACGTGGCCGTGTTCTTCGTGGGGCTGCTCCTCGCCGGCGCACTGGACGCCGTGGTCGATACCGCCCAGAACGCTCAGGGGCTGCGAGTGCAACGGCTGGCGGGTGTCTCGATGATCAACTCGATGCACGCGTTGTGGAGTGTGGGTGCCGTGCTGGGCGGTCTCATGGGCACCGCGGCGATCGCCCTGCACATGCCTCTGCCGATCCACCTGGGATTGAGCGGCGTCTTGTTCGCGGCGATAGCACTGGGGGCCATGCGTTTTTCGCTCCCGGACAGCCATGAAGTTCCCGCGGAGGTTATGACGGACACCGCCGGTGTCCCCATCATTCCGGCGGGCGCGGGTAAGGCGCTGCTGACCCTCGTGCCCTTCGCGGTGATTGCAATGTCCGGGGTGCTCGTCGAGGACATCGGCAACAACTGGGCCGCCGTGTATCTCCGGGACACCCTGGGCGCCGCGGCCACCGTGATGGGTTTCGGGTACGTGGTCATGGTGAGCGCGCAGTTCATCGGTCGTCTGCTGGGCGACCGGATGATCAACGCCTTTGGGGAAGTGAACATCACGCGTTTCGGCGGCGCCCTGATCTTCCTGGGTATGGGCACCGTGATTCTCGCCGTCAACGTCCCCATGGCCCTGGTGGGCTTCGGCCTGGCCGGATTCGGTTGCGCGACCTTGGTGCCCAGCGCGTACGCCGCGGCGGACCGCGCTCCCGGACTCAAACCCGGCACCGGGCTCACACTGGTCAGCTGGAGCATGCGGTTGATCTTTTTGATTTCTCCACCCGTGGTGGGTGCTCTCGCGGACACCGTGGGACTTCGCATTGCCATCACGTTCGTACCGCTCATGGGCCTTCTGGCAATCATCTTCGCCCGGTCGCTGCGGATCCGGGGTAGGGGCCGCTGACCTCCCGTCCGAGGGATTTAAGGTTCCCTATTACTGCTTAGAGAGGGGAATGCGGTAATAGGGAACCATATATCGTCGCTACTCTTCTGGGACGGAGCTGTCACCGACGTCCTGAGACACAGCAGGACCGCAGCCTGTGGATAACGGAATCTGCGTCGGCGGGTATTCGCGTAGGTTCCAGGGATGAAACGTGTTCCCGCCTTGGACCTGGGTGAATGCCCAGTGGTGAAGCCCTTTGCCGACTGGGGCCGCCGGAATGAACAGCTCTTCCGGGACCCCACCATGCAATTGCTCGCCAGAGGGGTCTGGGTTCAACATTCCGAACCGTTGTCACCCCTTCAACGAGCAGCGCTTCTGCAACGACACTTGCGGACGGGCGGTAACCAGCTGCGTGTCACCGGGCTGAACGCACTTGAACTCTTGGATCTGCCCATTGGGGAAACACAGAGCTGGGTCAACCCACTACTGGGCCACCGGGCACCGGAAAGGGGGCTGGAGTTTGAGACCGCCAAGTTGACTCCCCATCTGTCGTGGCACGGAACCCGCATCAGGACTTTCGCTGGTCAGCTTAGGATTACCAAGTCCCGCGGTCTCAACCGGTATTACGGCCCGTGGGGTTGCTTTGTCGCGCACCCAGTAGAGGCTCTGGTCGTGGCGGCACCCTGCCTGTCGATGTGGAGACTCATTGCGTGCATTGACGCTTTGCTGTCACGCAGAATCGTGGTCGATGAAGAAGTCCCCCTGCAAGAGTTCACCGCCGACGTGATCGACGACGCCCTCGACCTGTTCCCACCCAGTTCGCCGTCTGTCCGCCGTGTGCGTGCCGCTCTTCGAGCCGCGTATGACCAGGTGTGGTCGCCCAACGAAACGCTGACCCGGCTCATCGCGCTACGCCACGGTTTGCCTCCACCCAGGACGAATTATCACGTGATACCGCGAGGCAGACATTTCTACATCGATCTGGCCTGGCCCGATTCAATGACCGCGATCGAATACAACGGGGAAGTGCACTACACAAAGCGATCCCACTACGAGGACGAAAATTACCGGATCCAACTCCTCCGGGAGTCCGGTTGGGACGTGCACGTTCTTGTGTGGCGCGATCTTTGGGACCCTGAGCGACGTCGAACCTGGCTCGACTTCTTGGCCAGGAAGCTGGGGCCGCCCACCGGAACGATTTAAGGTTCCTTATCCCCGATTTATCTGCCCGAAAAGGGAATAAGGAACCATAAATCCGGAGTGCGGGTCAGTTGAGCCGGAGTGCGGGTCAGCCCGCGGGGTCTGCCGCGGGGTCCACATAGACGGGAACCTTGGCGAGCATCGTCTGTAGCTTGGTGAGTTCCGCTGTGGCCGCCGCCGTGAGCTTCTTGTTCTTCGGAGCAGCTGCCGCTTTCCCGACCGCGGTCTGCGTAGCCGTCAGCTGGGCCGTGAACTTCGGGTCCTGCTGGTCCAGCTTGGCGGTCGCCAACTGCTGAGACAACAACGGCAGCGTGGAGTTCAGCTGCGAACCCGGGCCGAACTGCTGCTCCGGAGTCAACGTCAGCTGCTGACTCACGAGCACCTGTGTGCGCTGCTGTAGCTGCTCCAGCGTGGTCAGCGTGGTGATGTCTGCGGTGTAGGGGTTGACCGTGGGCTTCGTCGGCTTGGTGGTCTCGGGCACCGGGACCTTCACCGGGTCGGCCGGCTTGGTGGTCTCGGGCTCAGGGGCCTTCAGCGAATCGGCCTGCTTGGTCGGATCTGCGGGCGTGGTGGGCTCGACCGGCGCCGGCTTCTTCGTGTTGGTAGGTGCAGGCTGGGGCTTCGACTTGTTGGTCTCGCTGGGAGGCGGCTGGGGCTCCTGCTTGCCTGTGTTCGCGGGTGCGGGCTTGACCGGATCGCCCGTTGACGCAGGTTTGGTGGTGGCAGGGGTGGTGGCAGGCTTCGGCTTCGTGGTCGCGTCGGCCTTCTTTCCGTTGTCCTTTTCGGACGTGTTCGACGGCGCGCCGGAGCCGCTGCCCTGCGACGCACCACCACTCGCGCCGGAGCCGCTGCCCTGCGACGTACCACCACTCGGGCGGGACGCCGTGTCATCGGGGGTTTCGTCGGACGGACTGCCCGCGTTCACGCGATCCTCGGCGTCGTCGTTGGAGCTGGAGGAGCTCCGGGACGGGCTCGGCTGGGGGGAACGGGACTCGGTCGAGGGAGACTGCGAGCCGCCACTCCGGGACGGGCTCGGCTGAGCGGAACGGGACTCGGTGGGCGAGGTTTTCGGCTCTTGAGCCTGACTCGGCTGCGCCTTTGCCGCGCTCGCCTCGGGTGCCGGGCCGGAGGCAGCGCCGCCGTCGGAGCCGGCCTTAGCGTCGGCGTCGGAACCGGAGGCAGCGCCGCCGTCGGAAGCTCCGGCAGCACTGTCCTCCGCCGGGGCTGTTTCCTGACTCAGCGCGATGATGTGCTCCTGCTCGTCAGCGGGAACCTCGGACACGGGACCGTTGTCCGTTCCGGGTGCGGAACCGTTGTCGGTGGTGGCCTGATCGGTCCGGGCCTGGTCCTCCAGGGAGTACTTGGGGCGGGAGGCGGGGATGATGCCTTCGCCGGTCTCCCAATCGAAGGACTGGGCGTCCACGGCTTTGCCCTGAACCCACGTTTCGAAGTGCAGGTGCGGGCCGGTCACGCGCAGGCCGGTCTGGCCGATGGTGCCGAGCTGCTCGGAAGCTGTCAACGGGTCGCCCACCTGCACCATCACGTCCTTGAGGTGGTTGTAGGTGGTTTTCACACCGTCCGCGTGGGAGACCTCCACGCGGTTGCCGCCCCATTCATCCCAAAACACCGCGGTGACGGTGCCTTCCAGGGCAGCGACGACCGGAGTGCCTTCAGAGGTGGAGATGTCCGTGCCGTTGTGGAACTCTCGGTCCCCGGTGTCCGGGGCGGTGCGCCAACCGAACTGACCGCCGTCCAGAACCGTGGGGGGCTGGGCAGGAGCAATGATCGTGTTGAAGGGCAGTTCACCCTCAAAGGTGGCGGGGGCACGCTTGGCCGGGGCCACCGAGGACGGCGCGGACTCGGTACCGGCATCGGACACGTTACGTACCTGGCTGGCCACGTAATCCTGAGGGGTGTCCTGAACGTTCGGCAGCAGGGCCTCGTCGGGAACGGCGGCGAACAGGGACGGGCGGGATTCACCTTGATCGCCTGCGGTGATCTGACCGAACGCGCCGCGGTTCTGCTGGTTTTCAGCCGACTCGTCCGACGTCTCGCTGGCGTATGCGGATTCCCACGGCGCTGGTGCTGAGCCATTGCTCATGGCAACGCTGACCGCGACCAAAGCGGAGAACGAAGCAAAGGCGGTCAAGGCCATGGACGGGCGCCTGGCCGCCGCATGACGGACACGTGAACGAGCCATAATCAGTTGTAATCTCCCCGGAGCTTGACCTCGACACCGTTTGCCCGCGATATCGATGATTAGTAAAGCAATCGTAGATGAATCCAGGGTTGATAAACAGTGTCGCCTCACCCACTTAAACGCCCTATTTCAGGAAATTCAGTACTTTCCGCGCCAAGAATCCTGCACCAGCCCGCGAACGTACGCCGCCTGCCCGAGGTGCTGTGCGGCGTCGTCGATCGTGGACACGATCCGCACCCCGCGCGTGACGGGAGGATCCCACGAATCATCGATGACTTGGTCCAGGTCGGAGTCGCTCAGGGTAACCAGATAGTCGACCGTTGCCGAGGTGACCGCATTCAGATAGCCCAGCAGCAGGTCCGGGTCGGTGACGCGAACGCGCGCGACGTCATCCGGGCCGTCACCGAAACCGAAGTCGTCCGGGTCCCGGTCCAGGTCGAATTTTTCGTCCCAGCCCTGCGCGGTCCAGACCTGTGGCTCTTTCGAGAGGTGCGCTATTTGCGCGTCCTGCTGTCGGCTCGCGTGCCAGATCAACCACGCGATCGAGTTCTGTGTGTCCCCGGGCATGCGGTTGAGCGTGTCCACGGAGATTCCCTGCAAGACTTCACCGGCCACCCGCGCGGGCCGTTGCGCCGCGTCCACCAACAGTTCTTTCGCGCTCATGCTTGGCTGCCTTTCGCTCGACGTCTCCGCTGGTCACTTTACGACGACGCCGCCGGGGCCGTAAGGGGGCCGCGCACCTGGGACTCGCCGGCCGCGGTTTCCGTACTGCACCGACCGGGGAACGGCTCAGAACTCCCGCTCGGCCTCAGTTGAGCTCGATGCGATCCGTAGGCAGGGGATCATGGAATCGAACCTTGCGATCTGCACGCAGAACGCGGAAGATCACGGCGGCCACCACCACTACCGCGAGACCCCCCACCAGGCTGCTCCCCTGCATCCCGTAGGAGAAGGCCGCGGTTGCGGTTTCCATGACGCTCTCGGTCCACGGGCCGCTCTGGGCCACCTCAACGGCGCCGCCCAGGGTCTGGTGAGCGACGTCAGCCTGCTCGGGGCTCAGCGCCTGGGGAAGACTCAAGTGGGACTGGTAGAACGCGGTGGTCAGGCCGCCGAGCACGGCAGTACCCAGGACGGCGCCCACTTCGTACCCGGTTTCGGACACGGCCGACGCCGCACCCGCCTTGGCTTCGGGCACCGAGGACACCACGAGGTCGGTGGACAGCGTGGTGGCGAGACCGCCACCGGCGCTCATGGCCGCAAAGCCCACCAGCACCGGAAGCGCGGAACTCTGCTGATCGGTGAGGGCCACGATCACGAACCCACCGGCAATCAGCAACAGCCCCGTGACGATTGCCGTGCGAACACCGAACGTCACGGCCACCTTGGCGGCCGCCATGCCCGTCACAATGGCCAGCAGCAGCCCGGGGACCATCAGCAGACCAGCGGTCATGGGGTCCTTACCACCCACCAGCTGGAGGTGCTGGGTCAGGAAGAAGAGGAAACCGAACATTGCGATGCTGGCCGTCACGTTGACCGTGAGACCACCGGAGAAACGGGAGCTGCGGAAGAAGCGCAGGTCCAGCATCGGGTAGTTCTTGGCCACCTGGCGGTGGGCGAATAACACTCCGTTCAGCACGCCGAACGCCATGATCAACAGCCCCTGCAGCACGGAACCGCCGGTGGCCAGGGATTTAATGGCGTAAACGACCGGGGCCATGGCCAGGACGGCCAGCACAATGGACAGCGGGTCCACGGGTCCGGGATGGGGGTCCCTCGACTCCGGCAGGAGCAACGGGCCCGCGATCAAGAACGCCACGAGAACCGGGATGGCCAGCAGGAACACCGAACCCCACCAGAAGTGGTTGAGCAAGAAGCCACCGGCAATCGGTCCCAGTGCGGCACCGGCGCTGAAGCCGGCGGTCCAGATGGCAATGGCCAGGCGCCGCTCATGATCGTCCCGGAACACGGTGCGCATCAAGGACAGCGTGGCCGGCAACAACATGGAGCCGAACACGGCGATCCCCACGCGAGCGGCCACCAACCATCCAGCGGTGGGCGCGAATGCGGCCAAGGCAGAGATGACACCGAAACCCGTGGAGCCGATCATGAGGATCTTGCGCCGTCCGATCCGGTCCCCCAGACTGCCCATGGGAATCAGGAGGGCGGCCAGGATCAGCGGATACACGTCCACGATCCACAACAACTGCGACGCCGTGGGATGCAGGGCCCGGGAAATGGCGGGCAGCGCGAAACTGAGGGCCGTGTTGTTCACGGACACCAGGAGCACCGGCAGCATGAGGACGGCCAGGGCGCCCCACTCTCGGGCACCAGCTTTCTGCCGCTGATCGATCACGGTGGACACGATGAAGACCTCCTCGGTTCTCTGCTGCCGGCTGTTCGGCGTGGATTCGCGAAAAGTACTTCGTCGTACTGCGCGGGCGGGGCCGTTGTGGAACGGGCCAATTAATTACTATACCGACTAGACGGTACAGTTAACGACGAACGCGGGGCAATATTCCCCGGATCCGTTTGGGAGAGGTTTTGCTCACATGCCCCGCAAACCACTGGCTCGGGACAAGCTACTCGAGGCCTTCGAGCACATCGTCCTCACGGACGGCGAGCGCGCCGCAACGCTCGACGCCGTCGCCGCGGCCGCCGGTGTCTCCAAGGGTGGCCTGCTCTACCACTTCCCGCACCGGCAGGCCCTGGTGGGCGCCATGCTGGTCGATCTCGAGTCCCTTGCGGCCGAGGACCTCGAGCGATTGACCGCCTCACCCCGTGGTGCCGCGCGCGAGTTCCTCGCGACCTCGCTCTACGAAGACAGTAAGTTGGACCGTGCCCTGGTCGTCGCCTCCCGCCTCATCCAGGCCGGCGACGACGCCGCTCGCGCCGCCTACGCGCGCATCGAGGGGAACTGGTTGACCGCGGTACTCGAGGACGTGGGTGACCCCGTTGTTGCCACCGCCGTGGTGTGCATGGGCGACGGGCTCTACCAGCAAGCTTCCATGGGTTTACTGCCCGAAAGCCCTGAGGAGAAGCAGGAAACACTTGAGCACCTCATGGCCGCGCTGGACCGGTTGACCGCCTAGGTACATGGCCGTTTGACCGGGCAATCGCTGGACCGAGGGGGGTTCGTCTGCTCGCCGGTCGAGCCGACGAAGCCGCCAGAACGGTCAGTCCACCCGTGCCATGCCCTCCACCGGGGTGACCCGGGTGGCCCGACGCACCGGGGCGGCCGACGCGAGCACCGCCACCACCACCGCGGCCACGATGATCGCGAGGAAGCCGGACCACGGAACCGTGGGCTCCACGGTCATCCCCTCGGTCACCAGGGACATCACGCCCAGCGTGCCGAAGGCCCAGCCGACCACCAGGCCCACGATCGTGGCCACCAGTGAAATGACCAGCGCCTCGCGACGAATCATGGCGCCCAACTGCCGGCGGGTCAGACCCAGCGCCCGCAACAGGGAGTTCTCGCGAACCCGCTCGAGCACGAACAGAGACATGGTCGAGGCAATACCCAGCACGGACACCACCACGGCCGCGGCCAGCAGTCCCAGGGTGACCGTGAGCATCACCTCCAGGATGGACACGTAACCGGCCTTCTCCATGAGCGCGCCCTGGAGCTCACCCGGTGTCAGGTTCAGGATCCCCGCGACCTTCTCCTGCAGCTCGGCCGCGGAGGAGTTGTTGAGGGACTGGGCGGCGTCGATCTGGGCGATCGCGCCGTCCGCGTCGGCAGGGTCCGTGGACTTGACGCCCAGCACTCCGTTGAGCTCGGAAATCTGCTGCACCTGATCGGAGCTCACCCGGCCCGCGCTGGCGGGGACGGAAATATCCACGGGGCGGCTCTGGTCCAACTCGTTGAGTAGGTTGACCCGGGCCACGTGCTGGCCCGTGAGGACCGTTGCCACCAACAGCACGCCGATCAACAGCGCCGTGGCGGTCGTGGCCGTACGCGCCGGATAGCGGGCGGCGTTCACGGCCGCGAGTCGTGACGGCTGCCCGCCGGGCAAGAGGCGGCCCAAGCCCTGGACGAGCGGCGGCAGATACAACCGGGACGTCATGACCACTCCCAGGAAGCTCGCCAGACCGCCGATGATCCCCAGGATCGGATCACGTTCCGCAGCACCGAATACCAGGGTTCCGGTGCCGGCCACGAGAATCAAGGCACCCAGGACTATGCGAACGCGGGGAACGCCGTCGGCGGCGCGAGACCCCCGCAGCCCGTCCAGGGGCGAGGCCCCGTGGGCGCGGCGAGCCGGGCCCAGGGAAGCGACCATCGTGAGCACGATGCCCGTGAGCAACCCAACGAGCAGGTCACGCGGGGCCACCGTCACGGTCAGCGCACGAATGACTCCGGAGACCTGCAACACCACCGCCAGGGCCCACACCACGGCCACACCGATGAACGCACCCACGATGCCCAGGACAAGTCCTTCGGTCAGCACCGAGCGACGCACTTGCTTGCTCGTGGCACCCACGCAGCGCAGCAGCGCGAGTTCACGAGCGCGCTGGGCGGTCAGCACGGACAGCGTGTTCGTCACGACCAGCAGCGCCACCAGGATGGACAGCCCCGCGAAGGCCAGGAGGAAAATGGTCAGGATGTTGGAGCCCGCGGCCAGCTGATCGAGCGTTTCCTCGGTCAGCTGTTCGGGAGTCACCACGCGCAGTTGGGGCTGCTGCCCCTGGCCGCTGGCCAGGATCTTGCCCGCGGTGGCCGTCAGTTCCTGGAGCTGGCCGTCCGTGGCTGGACCGTCCAGCGTGAGCTGAATGGCCTGCAGCGGGCTGCCACCCGAGATCTGCCCGGGAGACAACTGCGCCAAGGCGTCGTTGCTGAGCCACACGCTGGCGAACGCACCGGTGGCCGAGGTTTCGGTCAGGCCGGACACGGTGAATTCATTGGCCGCCGACGGCGCCCGCTCACCCTGCTCGGGCGCCTCACCCCCGCCGCCTTCGCCGGCGGGTGGGCCACTCATTTCCTGGAGGGACACGGTGTCGCCCACGCCCACCTTGAGCTTCTTGGTCAGGGATTCGTCCAGCAAAACTTGGTCGTCACCGCTGGGGTATTCCCCCTGCGTGATCTGCGCGGGGAACATGGCGGGATCGTCGGGCAAATTGGATGTCGAGGTGGCCGAGCCGTCCGAGGAAACCGCGTTCGAACCGGGGACGGCCCCGGTCATGTACTGGGCCCACACGGAATCCACACCGTCCACGCGAGAGAGCTCGTCGACCTGCTGGGGGGTGGCGCTGAAGCTGAAGGCGTCCGCTTCGGTGGTCACCACGGCGTCCGCATTCTTGTATTGCGCAGCCAGGTCATTGGTCATGCTCGCCGTCAACGTGCTCGACAGGCCGAGGGCCGCCGTCATGAAGCCGGAGGACACGGCCACCACGGCCAGGACCATGAGATAGCGCGTCCATTGCAGGCGAAGTCTGGACAGGATGACGGCGCGCATCAGCGATCACCCACCGGGGCGTCGTCGGGCTGGATCCGCCCGTCCATGACCCGGATGACGCGATCCGCGGCCTGGGCCACCCGGGGGTCGTGTGTCACGATGACCACGGTTTGGTTGAATTCGTCCACGCTGCGGCGCAGCATGCCGAGCACCTCGTGGGAGGTGGTGCTGTCGAGGGCGCCGGTCGGCTCATCCGCAATGATCACGGACGGTTCGGGGAACAGTGCGCGGGCAATGGCCACGCGCTGCTGCTGGCCCCCGGACATCTCGTCCGGACGGTGATCCAACCGGGAGCGGATGCCCAAGGTGTCCGCGAGTGCTTCCAGGCGCTGCGAGTTCACCTGCTTCGCGGCGAGTGAGAGGGGAAGTTCGATGTTCTGGCGCGCGGTCAGGGTCGGGACCAGGTTGAACGCCTGGAACACGAAGCCCACGTGGTCACGACGGAAGCGGGTGAGCTGGTCGTCCGAGAGACCGGTGATGTCCTGACCACCCACCACGATGCGTGTGCTGGGATCCTTGTCCGGAACGTCCAAGCCTGCCAGGCAGTGCACCAGGGTGGACTTCCCCGACCCGGAGGGCCCCATTACGGCAACCAGGGTGCCCCCGGCAATCTCCAGGTTCACGCGGTCCAGTGCTTTGACGGAAGCCTCACCGGCTCCGTAGGTGCGGGAGACGTTGGCCGCAACCACGGCCATCGACCCGTGCTGGCGGGATGGGGACGGGGTGTGCCGCTGGGTTTGCCGTCCCCACGGCAGGGCCTCAGATTGTTGGGTTCCGGTGCGCGTCGTGTTCATGCTTCAACTGTGTCCGGGGTCGGGGCCGGGCACATCGCGCGCGAGTACCGAACCCGCGGACCACGGTCTCATCCCGGGGTGTGAGGGCCCGCAGCGGGGCCATCCGGGGGAATGAGGGTCCGCAGCAGCACACCGTCAGGCCGTCACCACGCCGGTTTCGTACGCGATCACCACGGCCTGCACCCGATCGCGGGCACCCAGCTTGGCCAGGATGTGGGACACGTGAGTCTTGACCGTGGGTTCGGACAGGTACAGCTCGGACATGATCTCGCCGTTGGACAGCCCCCGCCCCACGAGTTCGAACACCTCTCGCTCACGCGCCGTCAGCGCGGCAAGCCGGGGACTCTCCCACGGGTTCGACGCCGCTGCGGGCCCCCGCCCGGGGATCGTCTGCTTCCCGGCCACCCCCCGAGGTGACGCCGGTCCGGCACCCGCGGGGGCGGCGTCGTCGTTGGGGGAACGGGCGATGAGCTGGTCGAGCAGCCGGCGTGTGGTGGAGGGCGCGATCACCGCGTCCCCGCGGGCGACCGTGCGGATGGCTTCGAGCAGTTCCTCGGGGCGGGCGTCCTTGAGGAGGAACCCACTGGCCCCGGCGCGGATGCCGTCCAAGGCATATTCGTCCAGGTCGAAGGTCGTGAGCACAATGACCTTGATCCGCGGGCGAGCCGCCAGGATGGCCTGCGTGGCCTCGATGCCGTTGAGTTTGGGCATCCGCACGTCCATGAGCACCACGTCCGGAATGCGTTCCCCGCCGATGGCGCCGACCACGAAATCCACGGCTTCCCGACCGTCACCGGCCTCGCCGATCACCGCGAGATCCGGTTGGGAGTCCACGAGCATACGGAAACCGCCGCGCACGAGCGGCTGGTCATCGACTATGAGCACCCGCGACACAGCAGCGGACTCTGGGGGAATGGAACTCACGCGCCCTCCGAAGGAATGGTGGCCTGAACTACGAAAACGTCCGCGCGAGTGACATGCGGTCCCGCCGTCATCTCACCACCGTACAGAGCCACGCGCTCGCGCAACCCCTGAAGCCCGTGGCCTGCCCCCGGAGCCCGGGGCGGATCATTGGCCCCCGCGCCGTCGTTGACGACCTCCACCCACGAGAAATCGCGCTGATGATCAATGCTCACCCGTACCGAACCGGCCTGCCACGCGTGCTTCAACACGTTGGTGAGGCCCTCCTGCACCACCCGGTACAGGCTCAACTGAGCGCCGGTGCTCAGAGCGGGGGTGCCCGATTCTTGGAACTGCACGGGCAATCCGGCCGCTTGCACCGAGCGCACGAGCTCGGGAATGTCACCGAGCTGCGGCACCGGTTTGGTCTCCGTTTCACTGCCCGTGCGCAACACGCCCAGCAGTTTGCGCATCTCCGTCAGCGACCCGCGTGCGGTTTCGGAAATGGTCTCCAGGGTCTGGACGGCCACCTCCGGGTTCGACGCCGCCGCGTACCTCGCACCGTCCGCCTGGGCAATCACCACGGACAGCGAATGCGCCACCACGTCATGCATTTCCCGGGCAATGCGCGTGCGCTCGTCCTGGGCGGCAAGGCGCACTTCCTGTTCGCTCTCCACTTCGAGGCGACGAGCCCGATCCTCGAGCTGTTCACGCCGCAGCCGGCGCGTCCGCGCGAGATCACCCGCGAGGAAGGCCACGATCACGACCAATGCGCTGACCACGGTGAACATCAACGCCGCCAGAGCCCACTCCAACAGGGTGGGCGGGCCGTAAAACGCGAAGAACCAGCGATAACACAGTGCTCCGAAGATCGCGCAACCTAGCAGTGCGGTAAGGAGCACCGCACGACGCTTCTTCCTGGATGCCCGCACCGCCACGGTGTACATCAGACAGGGCACGGCCCACATGCACAGCCCGATGGTCGCGACGTTGAATACCACCAGGACGAAGAGCGCCAACCCTCCCACCGCGAACGCCGTGGCCACCGGGGCCGCTCGTCGAAACAACAACGGCAGGGCAACCACCGCGGCGCACCACAGGCTCCGGCCGCCGTCCAACGCCCCTGCCGTGAGAAAGGACAGCGAGACGAAGATTCCGCCGCTCATCATCAGAGCGTTGCTGAGGTGAGGGTGCTCTTGTGCCCAGCGCGCGAACCGTACGTGGAGTGCCATTGACACGAGGGTAGCGAGCTTTCACCCCGGGGTCGTCGTGCTCGGGTATGAGCCCCCGCAACCATGGTTCACGCCGATATGAACCGGGCCCACCGCTCAGCGACCCTGGCGGGCGGGCCCTAGTTGAACCACTCGGTGGGCGGCCCGGCGTTCAACAGAACCGTGAACAGCAGGGCAACCAACACCACCAATACGAGAGCCGAAAGGATCGGCCAGTGCAGAATCACGGCCAGGAGCCGCTCGGCAGCAGTGCGGGCGGGTTCCTGACCGTTCCGCGGTGCGACACCGGCCGGGGCCACGCGCCACTGCGAAGCCAGCAGGCCCTTGCGGTCCACGTGACGTTCGAACGGAACCGTGGCGAACGGGACGACCGCCAGGACCAGGCCCAAGATTCCCTTGGACGCGGGCCAGCGCTGATCGGTCCACACCACCACGGTGGATACGCAGTAGGACAGGAACACGAAGCCGTGAATACTGCCGGCGATCCGCATGGTCCAGTCCGGTGCGCCCAGGGCGTACTTGCCGATCATCGCGGTGATCAGCAGAGCCCACGTGAGCATTTCGGCCGTGGCCACCACGCGGTAGAGACCTCGGGGACTCACGCGCGGCTGGTGGCGTCCGGTGGTGTCGATGTTGGAACGGGAGTCGCTGTTCACGCGCTTTTCCGAAGCGGCTGCGGCTGACTGGCTGGGCATGAGTCTCCCTGGGATCACAGAACTGGTTTCATACCATTATGGGATGCCGGGCATGGGCCCTTCATCCACCGTTCGATTGATTCTCCGCGGCTCTCACTCCGCCGTCGACTTGCTGGTTGCATCCCGGACTTCGCCCACGAGTTCCTCCAACACGTCCTCGAGGGCCACGATGTACACCGATTCGTCCGTGGTGCGGGAGTCCCTGGCGACCTCGCCCACCAGGGCGAAGTGAGCGCCGTCGGCCTGCATGGTGCGCGTGACCTTTCGCAGCTTGTCCTGCGGAGCCACCCGGGCAAAACGACGGATCGACGCCGCCGGGATGGGTACGTGACGCATCTGCTCCGGAAGTCCCAGCACGTCCTTGGTGTGGATGTACCCCATCAGGCGCTCGTTCCGGTCCTGCACCGGGAACCGCGAGAAACCGGTCTCCGCGCACATCAGCTCGATCCCCGCGGCAGTGATGTCGCTGGGGACCGTGCGCATGCCGGTCAGGGGCAGGGCGACATCCTTGGCGGTCTTGTTCTCGAAGTTCAAGGCCCCGGTGAGCAACCGGATCTCGTCGGTGTCGAGCAAACCCTCGCGGCCGGATTCCGCCACGAAACCGCGCACGTCCTCGGAGGTGAAGGATGAGGCGACCTCGTCCTTGGGCTCCACCCGGAAAACCCAGCGAACCAAGTGGTTTGCGGTCTCGTTCATGATCCAAATGAACGGGCGGAACACCACAACGAACCCGTGCAGCATGGGACCCAGCACCATGGCCGCACGCCCCGGTACCGCAATCGCGATGTTCTTGGGCACCATTTCGCCCAACACCATGTGCAGGAAGGTCACGATCAACAAGGCGATGACCAGGGCAATGGGGTGCAACAAAGCCGAGGGCACACCGAAGTACTCGAGCGGCACCTCGATCAAGTGCGCAATCGCGGGTTCGCCCACGGCACCGATCAGCAAGGAACACGCGGTGATGCCGAGCTGGGTGGCGGCGAGCGCCGTCGACACGTTTTCAATGCCTTTGAGGGCATATTTGGCGGTCTTGGAACCCTCTGCGGCCTCGGGTTCCAACTGGTCGCGGCGGGCGGAGACCATGGCGAACTCGCTGGCCACGAAGAACGCGTTGCCCGCGAGCAACAAGATGAGAACGATAATTGCGGTGCTGGTGGTCATCGCTGTTGCTCCTCTCGGGGATCCTCGACCGAAACGTCGTCATCGCGGTGGAACGAGGGGTTGCTCTGAAAGCCGACCTGCGCCTGGAATTCCTCGGCGGTTTCGGGCTGGCGCGGTTCCCCGCCCAGCGGGTCGGTCCTACCGGCCGGCGGTTTCCATTCGGTGGAGGTGGTTGAACCACCGCCGGCGTCGGGGTCGCCGCCCTCGCGGCGCACGAGGATCCGGTCCACGCGGTGCTGATCCATGCGGACCACTTCCAGGTGGATGTTCGCCTTGGTGGGCAGGTCGTCCTCATCGCGGTGGGTGTGGTCCACGGCCTCGAGGGTGAGGGTGTCCTTCACCTGGGGCAGCCGGTCCAGTTCCTCGGCCATGAGGCCGCCCAGGGTGTCGGATTCCTCGCCCTCGGGCATGTCCAGGCGCAACACGTCGCCGAGCTCATCGGGACGCAGCAGACCGGACACGACCAGGCCGCCGTCGCGGGTGCGGCGGAAGCGCTGCACGCGGGTGTCCTGCTCGTCATCGATCTCGCCCACGATTTCCTCAATGAGGTCCTCCAGGGTCACGATGCCGGCGGTGCCGCCGTACTCGTCCACCACGATGGCCATCTGCAAGCCCTTGCCGCGCAGTTTGCGCATGAGGGGGTCAAGGGTCATGGACTCGGAGACCACGTCCGCGCGGGCCGCGACCTCGCCGACCCGCTTGACGGCGCGATCCTCGAACGGCACGGCCAGGGCGTGGGTGTAGTGCACCACACCCACGATGTCGTCCACGGATTCACCCATGACGGGGAACCGCGAGTGTCCGGTCTCCGCCGCGGTGAGCAGCATGTGTTCCACGGTGTCTTCGGATTCCAGAAAGCTCACGCGCGGGCGCGGACGCATCACGTCCGCGGCGGTGCGCTCACCGAATTCAATGGACCGCGCCACCAGTTCGGCGGTACCCGCTTCCAGGGTGCCTTCGCGACCGGAGCGGTTCACCACGGCGACCAGTTCGGCCGCGGTGCGGGCGTTGGCCACTTCTTCGGTGGGGGTGAAGCCCAGAAATCGCAGGACCGCGTTGGCGGATTCGTTGAGGACCCTCACCAGCCAGCCGAACAGGATCATGAAAATCTTCTGCGGATAAACCACCACGTGGGTCACGCGCAGCGGGTCGGCAATGGCCCAGTTCTTGGGCACCAGCTCGCCGAACACCATTTGCGTGAAGGTCGCCACGATGAAGGCGGCCGTGGTCGCAATACCGGTGGCCACGGCGTCTGGCATCCCCGCCCAGCCGAGACCGCCGCGCAGGAGCTCACCAATGCTGGGTCCGGTGATGAAACCGGCCATCAAGCTGGTGACGGTGATGCCCAGCTGGGCGCCGGAGAGGTTGGTCGAGGTCTTCTTGAGGCTTTCCTCGATGACGACGGCGCGCTTGTCGCCTTCCGCTTCGGCGCGCTGAACCGCTTGTCGATCCACGGTGAGGAACGAGAACTCCACCGCCACGAACAGTGCGTTGGCCAGAACCAGAAGAAGGAAGACGAGAAAAAGGAGCCAGGCGGTCAGCACCTGCCCACCTCACTCATTGCGGGGGCTGCGGTGCAGCGCGGGTTGCGGGCTACGCCGGATCGGGGAAGAGGACTGTGCCTCTTCGGACTGTCCGACTCCTTGTCATCGGCGGAGGCGGGTACACCGAGGTACGCCGCGTGCCGGGAGAGTTGAGATGTCACGGAGAAAAGAATACAGAAACACACCGAACCGTGCCGAGTGATTTTGGTCAACCGGGGTGGGTCGGAGGTCCCCGCGGCCACTTCCGAACATCCAGGGGCGCGGGTTAGCGCCTGTCTTCCCCTGCCTGGACATTATTGGCAGAGGTACGCAGGTTTATCCCCGTGTTCGCTACGAACCTCTGCCTCAGATGTTGAGCCCTGCTAACCCCTGCCGCAGATGTCGTGAATCCTGACCTGGGCTCACTCTCCAACGATCGGCCCGAAGGCCGCCCGCGCCCACAGCAACACGGCCGTAGCGCCCGGGTCCGGGGTGCCGATCGAACGCTCACCCACGTAGCTGGACCGGCCCTTCGACGCCGCGTACTCGGCCGTCGATGCCGTGCCCTTCTCCGCGGCGGACATCGCATCCCTGAACAGCTCAGCGGCGCCAGAGTTCTCGTGCTTCTCATCGTTCAGGACCCGAGCGGCGGGAATCAGCGCGTCCATCATGGTCGAATCGCCCTCCTCGGCACCGCCCAAATGACACATGTCGTCAACGGCGATCCGGAATCCTCGCTTCAACGCCGCCAGCTGAGCGCCCGGCTCCCGAGCACTGACATCGCTGTAACCGCGGGCCAAGCCCAACGCGAGCACGGCGTACAGCGGACCGCTCGTGCCACCCACGTGGTTGCGGAGCAACGCGGACAAGGCCGTGAAGTGTGCGGCGGGCCCGTTCAGGGTCTCGAACTTCTCCGAGGAATCAATCACGGCTTTGGCGCCCCGGGACAGGTTCACACCCAGATCACCGTCACCCACAGCGCGGTCGGCCCGAGTCAGTTCTTCTTCACGGTCGATCAACACCTCAGCTGCCCTGAGCACCGCCTCATGAATCTCCCGGGGGAAACCGCCGGCCTCCCCCGTCTGTGCTTCGGACGCGAAAAAATCCGGCGTTTCGACGTGCACCAGCGCCGGTTCCCGCGGTATGACCGAGGGCACTCCCCACGCCGGAGCAGCGGTGGGGGCCTCGAGGAGCTCCCTCATGTCCGGTGACACCCGGGCCACCGTCAATGAAACACCGGGCATGTCCAAACTGGTGAGGAAGTTACCGGTCCATCCCATGACGGGTCGCAACCCGCGAGCGCGCACCTCCGAGAGGACTTCTCCGCTGAGCACCTCGAGTTCCAAGGATGACAGTCCTCCCAGGCCGTTGACCATGACCAGGACGTCCTCGTCGCGAAGACCACGGTCCGCCACAATGGTGTTCACCAATCGCTGCGCCGTATCCCGCGCGCTCCGCCCCGGGGTTTGTTCAACGCCCGGTTCGCCGTGAATGCCGAGCCCCCATTCCACATCGGCATCCCCGAGGTCAAAGGAACTCTCCGATGCGCCGGGCACGTTGCACGGGCCCAGGGAGACTCCCATGGTACCCAAACCACTCAGCAGTTCTTCGGCGGCATCGGCGGCTTGGTCCATCGTTGCGCCGTCACGGACCTTCGCGCCGATGACCTTGTGAACCAGAACCGTGCCCGCGAGGCCTCGGCGACCCGCGCCGACGTCCTCGCCCAGAGCGACGTCGTCCGCGACCAGAACCGTGCGGACACGGTGACCTTCCGCGCGAGCCTGGCGAGCCGCCAGCCCGAAGTTCAACCGATCACCCGTGTAGTTCTTGACCACCATGATGATGTCCTCATCACCGGGAGCGACCGCCCGCAAGGCTGCGAGGATCGCGTCCACGCTGGGCGAGGTGAAAACGGGACCGCACACGGCGGCGTCCAGCATTCCGTCACCCACGTACCCCGCGTGGGCGGGTTCGTGCCCGGAACCGCCACCGCTGATCACCTTCACGGTCGACGACGACGCCCCCGACCGCACGACCACCGACCAGTTCGCCACGCGAGCCAGTGACGCGTTCCGTGACACCAATCCAGTAATCAGGTCATCGACCGCGGCCTCCGGGCTGTTCAGCAAGTTCTTCATGATTCCTCGTCTCCGTTGATCGCCCCAGATGTCAGGTGATCGCCCCAGATGTCATGAGACCCCGCGGTCACGGACACACCATCCGTAACCGCGGGGCCCCGCCCAGCACCGTCGAGTTACAGCTCTACGGTGTCGTTCTTGCCCGCATCCGGGCGTTCGCCGGTGACCCGAGCCTTGATCATGGAGAACATGGTCTTGGCACCCTCGGAGCTCCAGTACTCACCAGCGTCGGTGTTGACCTGGATCAATGCGGCCTCCGGGGACTTGGGATCCGCCTGCAGGAACGCACTGGTCAGGGCGCCGGCGAGTTCTTCCTTGCTCTGCGGGTCCTCCACGAGTTCAGCGCGGCCACGCAGCGAGACCCACGTCCCCTTGCCCACGAACGTCACATTGACCTGGGCGTCGGCGGTGATCTGCTCGACCAGGTCCGAGTCACGGGAGGTCATGAACCACAGGTCCCCGTCGAAGTCCCTGTCCTGCACGGTCATGGGGCGGGTGACAATGCCGCCGTCCGGGGTGTGGGTGGCGATCACGCACGTGTCGATGCCCTCGATCAGTTCCTTGATGGTCTCCACTGCTTGAGTCTTACCGTCAGTGTCAGTCATGGTTTCCCTCCGTTGCATAGCCGATAGTGCGTTCTTGAAAGCAAAAATCTCAGGGTGCGTACCCGATGTGATGAGCTACCCCGCCCCGGGAGTTCAGGCCGTCCGCCCCAGAATGTGTTCCGCGCACTCGCGCAGATTCTCGTGGCGGAACTGGTAGCCCGTGTCCAGGAATTTGCTCACGTCCACCCGGTGACTTGCCGCGACGGTTTCCCGCGTGGCCTCCTTACCCAGCAGCGCGCGCGGACCCGCGAGCGGAGTGGGCACCACCGCCGGGCGGTTCAGCACTCCCGAGATGATGCGGGCGAAATCCTTTTGACGCACCGGATTGGGTGCCGCCACGTGGTACGGCCCGGTTGCGTCCTCGGACAGCACCAGGTGCGCCACCGCACCGGCCATGTCGTCGATTCCGATCCAGCTCTGCCACTGCTTGCCCCCACCCAACGGTCCGGACAGACCGGCCGTCATGAGCGGCAGTTGGGGTCGCAAGAGGCCACCGCTCGGGGTCAGCACCAGCCCGGTGCGCACATTGATCACGCGCACGCCGAACACTTCCGCACCGTGCGCCGCCTTCTCCCACTCGGCACACACGTGCGCCAGGAATCCCGCACCGGGGGGCTGTTCCTCGGTCAGGATCTCATCCCCGCGATCGGTGCCGTGATAGCCCACGGCGGATCCGACCACGAGCGCCCGGGGTCGCTGTTGCTCGGGCACCTGCCCGATCGCCCGCACCAACAGCGCGGTGCTGTCCACGCGCGAATGCAAAATCTTTTCCTTGTTCTTGCGCGTGAATCGCGTGGCGATACTCGACCCACCCAGGTGGAGTACGACGTCGATCCCCGCCAGATCTCGCGGGTTCAGCAGACCCTTCTCCGGGTCCCAGCCGATGACCCCGTCACCGGTGGTGCCGCCGCGTTCGAGCCGCAGCACTTCGTGACCACCGGTCTCCAGGAGGGCGCACACTTGCGAACCGATCAGCCCGGAGGACCCACCCACCGCAATACGCAGCCGGGGCCCGCGGTGTTGATCCTGGAATTCGAGGTCACCGCGCAGCTGACGCTCGCGGTAGGCGAAAATCCGTTGCAGCTGACCGCGCATGAGTTTATCGCTGAGCCCGCTGGCCTTCTCCGCCACCCGAGGCAGGGTGCGCACCGTGACCTGATCACGCACGAGCGTGCCGCCCTCCGGTGTTTCCTCGAAGTTGTGCCGATGCTCCCACTCCCCCAGCGGCCCGCGTTCCATGCGGTCGGTGAAGTAGTGCGGCGGGTCCCAGTCACCGTGGCGGGCGGTCCACGGAACATGCACCGTGCCAAAGGTGCCCGGAACGGACACTCCCAGTTTCACGCGTGAGCCGGGTTCGATCCCGTCCGTGGGGGCCTCCGTGACCTGGTCCGGGCCACCACCGAAGGGCGGGGTGAGCCGGGGCAGGGCACCGGGGCGTTGATGCCACGCGAAAACCTCGTCGCGCGGTTGGGTCAGACGGGTCTCGTACTCGAACTGTTGCGCCATTGCAGGGTGTCCGTTCTGTGGGCCGAGTTCTCGGGGTTGAATCCAGGGAACCTGTACTCCGGGGGCTGGGACCGCTAGGACCGATCAGCCGTTCTGGGGAACCTGATCCACGAGCTCGTCGTCCTCGGGTTCAGCGGCCGGGCTCACCGTGCGGACCTGCGCCGAGGTGACCCGGCGTTCGCGCTCGTACGGCTCCAACGTCACCGTGTCTCCGGTCTCCAGAGAGCGCAGTACGGCCTCGTGAACGCGGGTGTCCAAGAGACCCTCCTCTCCGGAGGGCTCGGGCTGCTCACCGTTGCGGATGCAGTCCACGAAGTACTGGGTCTGACCACCGAACTGTTCCACGGGGTCGTGGGCGAAACTTTCCGAGCTGCCGTCCTTGGTGAGCGTGTAGCTGATCCCCACGTCCTCTCCGAAACCGAAGCACGGCTCAGCGGTGATCTCACCCTCGGTGCCGGCAATCGTGAACCGCTCGGCGGATTCGGAGGCATACGAAATGGTGAACTGGGCCACCCGGTCCTCGGGGAAGCGCAGGGTCACGGCCACGGTGTCGTCGAAGTTGAACTCGCGACCAGGGGTCCGAACACCCACGGCGTGCACCGAGATGGGTTCGGAGTCGAAGAGGTTGCGCACCTCGTTGAGGGGGTACGTTCCCATGTCCGGGATGGGCCCACCCCAGTAGCCGGAGTGACCGCGGTGGTTCTCCTCGGTAATGTCCTGGGAGAACACGGAGGAGAAGTACCGGGGATTGCCAATGACCTTTTGATCGCGGACCTTCTCGATCATGTCCACGGTGCCCGGTTCCTGGTGCAGACGATAGGCGACCATGAGCGTGGCGCCGGACGTGTTCGCGGCGTCAATGATGGCCTGGCAGTCCTCCACCGAGGTTTCCATGGGCTTCTCGAGCAGTACGTGCAGCCCGGCCTTGAGCGCAGGCTCGGCGAATTCGCGGTGCCGGAACACGGGGGTGGCAACATACACGGCGTCGATGTCGCCGGAGGACAGCAGCGCAGGGTATTCCTCGTAGGAATACGTGGCCACCCCGAACTCCCGGCCGAGCTCCTCGGCCTTTTCCGCACTGGAGGTCACCAGAGCCGTGAGTTCGGCGTCATCGATCCGGGACAGCCCGGGGATGAAAGCCTGCTGGGAAATCTGGCCCACACCCACCACGGCAAAGCGCACGGGGCCGTTGTTCTTCTGGGACATGTGAAACCTCCAAAGGGACGTCAACGTCACGCCGCGTCGGTCAGCGTGCTTATCAGGACAACTGATCCCACCCTACGCGCGGCCCCCGGGCTTGTCAGGAGACGTTCACCCAGCGCGCACACCGCCACGGTTGACGGTCCCCTGCCCCTCTTTTCCTAGCGGATACCGGGGAGGGGGAATCCCCCATCAGTCAAGAGAAATCGCGGGCGTTCTGCAGCACCGGGATGGCCGTGCGAGTCTTCTCGACCAGACCAAGATCCAGGTCCACAACCCGGTAATCGGGTGCATCCGCCAAGGAAACCACCACGGAACCATCCGGAGCGGCCACCAGACTGTGCCCCACGCCCAGCGGCGCATTGCCCTCGACCTCACGCCCCACCGACACCGGATTCGCCTGCCCCACGGCCACCACGTACGACGTCGCGTCCAAGGCTCGGGCGCGCGCCAACAGTTCCCACTGGTCGACCTTGCCGGGGCCCGCGCCCCAGGAGGCACCGAGCAGGACGACGCGAGCGCCGTCGGCGGCCATGCGGGTGAAAAGCGCGGGGAAGCGGATGTCGTAGCAGGTGGCCACGCCCACGGTCACGCCGTGGAGGTCGAAGGTGACGGGCGCGGCCCCGGCCTGGACGGTGTCCGATTCCTTGAAACCGAATGCGTCGTAGAGGTGGGTCTTGTCGTAGCTGAGCACCCGGCCCTCGGCGAGCGCAATGAGCGCGGTGTTGCGCACGCGGCCCTCGTCGCCGGGGCTGAACATGCCGGCCATGATCGCCACGCCGTGCTCCTGGGCTACGGTCGATACGGACCGGGCCCACGGCCCGTCGGCGGGCTCGGCAATGTTTTTCAGGCTGCGACCGAAGGCGAACATGGTGGCCTCGGGAAGCACCAGGATGTCCGCATTGTCCTGCCCCGCGCGCGCGGCGAGCCCCCGCACCTGCTCCAGGTTCTGCTGCGGATCGTGCGAGCTGAGGATCTGTCCCATGGCAATGCGCATGTTTTCCAGCGTATCCGGATCGGGGTGCAGGATGGAGACCATGAATTCACCCGTGAGCCCCGGCCGAGCCCAGCACGTCCCCACCTGGGCGCTGGGCGCAGTGGGGTTCGTGTCCTTCTTCGACCGGTTCGGCACCCCGCCCATGTTGCTGATCATGTCCAGCGACACCGGCCTGGACGTGCACCAGGTGGTGCAGTTGTTCACCGTCTACTCACTGCTGTACGCCCTGGGGCAGCCGCTGTGGGGCCTGTTGAGTGACCGGTGGGGGCGCCACATCGTGCTGCGGATCGCGCTGATCGGCGTGGTGGTCGGCTCGATCGCCAGCGTTCTGGCCGGCGGTTACGCGGCGCTGCTGATGGCCCGCGGGTTCACGGGCCTCACCGTGGGGGCGCTGTATCCCACCCTGCTCACCCTCATCGGGGACACGCGGATCGGTCCCGCCAAGGTGCATGCGCTGTCGGATCTGCTGGCGTATTCGTCGATCGGCAATGCCGTGGCCACGCTGACCACCGGCGCGATCGCGGCGTGGTTGAGTTGGCGTGTGGTGTTCGCCATCGTGGGGGTGGCGTGTGTGGTGCTGTTGATCCTGCTGCGCCATGTGCATGCGCCCAAGCCCGCGCGCACCTCCGCGACCAGGGGCGGCGCCTTCGCCACATGGCCGCTGACGGTTTACGGCATTGCCTTTGCCGAGGGCGTGGTGCTCGTGGGCATCCTGACCTACGTGGTTCCGGCCCTGCAGAGCGTTGGCGTGAGTGTGGCCCTGGCCGGTGTACTCGGCGCCACCTACGGGCTGGGCGTGGTGGCCGGCGCTCCCATCATGCGGGTGCTCTCGCGCAGGTTCACGCGCACCCAGTGCATGATCCGGGGTGGGGTGTTCATGGTGGTCGGCCTGGGGGCCTCTGCCCTTTCCGCCACCCCGATCCCGCTCACCGTCACGGCCGTGTGCATCGGGCTGGCCAACGCCATCCTGCATTCGTCCGTGCAGGGCTGGGCCACCGAGGTCGCCCCGGAATCCCGCGCCACCACGGTCTCCTTCTTCGTGACCTCGCTCTTCCTGGGCGCGGCCGCGGGCACCTTCGTCACCGCCGGGCTCGCCGACGCCGCCCACTTCAGCACCATATTCGGCATCGGGGCGGTCGCGGGGCTCGGGATCACGGTGGTTGCGAGCGCGGCCCACGCACGGTGGATGCGCTCCACCGCCACGTCCTGACGGTCAGGCGTACTTGGCGATCTTCACCGCACTCGCGATCATGGGCAGCTGCAGCGGCAATCGCCCGAGTGAAATGAGCTGCTTCTCCAGGGGTCGGTGGCGCCAGTCCCACGCCATTTTCATGTTGCCCGGCCACACCCCGATGAACAGCGCGGTGGCCGCGATGCCTCCCAGCTTGCGGGTTGCGGGAACGAGCAGCAGCGCGGCGGTGGCGAGTTCCGCGTACCCCGAACCAATGGCCCAGTCCCGGGCGGTTCCGGGCAGTTGCGTGGGAATCAACCGTTCGAACGGTTCCGGCTTCACGAGGTGCAGGGCACCCATTCCGGTGAGCGCCAACCCCGTGAACAGGGCGGACTTGTGGGCGCTCTTGCGTTGTTGCAGCAGTTTTTTGGTCATGCCAAACGGTAACCCGAACGCATTCCGGCGAGCCGAGCGGCGTCGTAGAGTGGCGATACACGCTCAAAGGGAGACCCTCATGGAACCGTTCGTCACCGCCGACTGGCTGCTAGAGAATCATGAGTCCGTGCTGCTCGTCGATGCCCGCATGTACCTGGACGGTCGCAGCGCTCGAGCCGCTTACCTTCGGGGCCACCTGCCCGGCGCGGTGTTCGTGGATGTCGCTGAGGCTCTGGCCGCCCCGGGCTCCCCCGCAGACGGACGGCATCCGCTGCCCTCCCCCGGGGATTTTGCCGCGGCCATGTCCGCCGCGGGTATCGGCGACGACACCACGGTGGTCGCCTACGACGACGCCGGCGGCGTGATGGCCGCCCGTCTCGTCTGGATGCTGCGCACCGCGGGTCACGACGCCGCCCTGCTGGACGGCGGCCTCGGAGCCTTCCCCGCCGGATCCCTGGAGACCCGCTACGTGACCCCGCAGTTCGCTCACTTCACGCCCGTGCCGTGGCCCCGCGCGGCTCTGGCCACCATTGACGAAGCGGCCGGTGGCGGCACCGTGGTCGACGCCCGAGACCGCACTCGTTTCGACGGTCACGGTCCAGATCCGGTGGATCCCCGCTCCGGGCACATCCCCGGAGCGCACAACGTGCCGTGCCGTGAGCACCTGGGCGAGGACGAGACCCTGCAGCCCATGGCGCAGTTGCGTGAGCGTTTCCGGAGCGCCGGGGTAACGGATGCGAACACCATGATCTCCTACTGCGGCTCCGGCGTAACAGCGTGCCACAACCTGCTGGTCGCTGAGTTCGCGGGTTTGGGGCGCGGCCGACTGTTCCCCGGAAGCTGGTCTCAGTACGCCCACACGGACCGCCCGGTCGAGACTAGTTGTTGTGGGGCATGAGGTTCTTGTCACGGGTGCGTTGGTGAGATGAGGAACGGGCTCCTCGCCACAGGATGGAAGTTCCT
>NZ_BAABLN010000004.1:0-1567 GCF_039544365.1 Kocuria gwangalliensis
CGGTACTAATACACCGAAAACTTATACACCACCAACAATCATCAATGATTGATGCGAGCGTCCACTATGTGGTTGACAACCAACAACCCCACCCCCACGCACACTCATGTGTGGGGCCGGGGGTTTTGATAACAACATACTGGCCAACACACACCAGACCAGAAAACAGGTTTCCCCCCACCCCACACACACGTTGGGGTACAGGGGTGGACAGGTTTTCGGTGGTTATAGCGTGGGGGAAACGCCCGGTCCCATCTCGAACCCGGAAGCNCGCATCCCCTCAACACATTTAACACGCATGGTCAGCCATGGACGGCCGCCCCCGCTAACGCGAGAGTGGCTGTCCATGGCTTTCTGCTTTTAACACTCGTTCACCACGACCCCCGGTCGAGCCCGTCGCCGCCCGGGCAATGGGGTGACCCACATCCGGCCCTCCTCCCGTCCCTTCCGAGCCCCTGTCCAGGCCGCGAGTAAGTCAGTACGCTTATAAAACGAGTTTGCGATGAGAAAGGAGTCGGACATGACCGACACCAGCAATGAGGCACAGCAGAATGCGAACGGGGAGACTACGGATCAGTTGACCTTCCAGAATCCGGTGACGCGCTACCCGGCCATTGAGCCGCCGGAGCAGCACCAGTCCGAGCCGGGCCTGGACGTGGAGCTCGAACCCAAGACCGACCGCGGAGAGGAGTCCTACCGCGGTACGGGTCGACTCGAGGGGCGCAAGGCGCTGATCACGGGCGCGGACTCCGGAATCGGTGCGGCCGTTGCCATTGCGTTCGCCAAGGAGGGGGCCGACGTCGCCCTGAATTACCTTCCGGACGAAGAGCCGGACGCCCAAGTCGTCAAGGCTGTCATTGAGAAGGCCGGGCGCAAGGCGGTATTGATCCCGGGTGATCTGTTGGAGAAGGCGTTCTGCGAGACGGTCGTGGAGAACGCCGTCAACGAGTTGGGCGGGCTGGACATCCTGGTCAACAACGCCGGTCGACAAATCGTTGCGGAAAGCCTCGAAGAGCTGAGCGATGAGCAACTGGTCGATACGTTCACGCTGAACATCATCGGGATGTTCCGGGTCACCAAGGCGGCGCTCAAGCACTTGCCCGCGGGCTCGTCCATCATCAACACCACGTCGGTCGTGGCCTACGAGCCGCCCCCCATTCTGCTGGACTACGCGTCGACCAAGGCCGCGATCAACAACTTCACCAAGGGCTTGGCCCAGCAGCTCGCCCCCAAGGGGATCCGAGTCAACGCGGTGGCCCCCGGTCCCATTTGGACGCCGCTGCAGGTCAGTGACGGTCAGCCGACCGAGGCCCTACCCGAGTTCGGCCAGTCCACGCCGCTGGGCCGCGCCGGTCAGCCCACCGAACTCGCCCCTGCCTACGTGTTCCTGGCCTCACCCGAGTCCAGCTACGTTCTGGGGGAGACCCTCAACGTCAGCGGCGGCATGCCCACCCCGTGACGGTCTGGGCACGCATCCGTGAACATGGGCCCATGAGATCTTGATCTCCGGGCCTGGTCATGAGCGGTCAGAGCCGCGGGCGGCCTTCCTCGCCCTTGCGAGGAAGGC